>JBFLWB010000088.1 GCA_040758155.1 Thermodesulfobacteriota bacterium | reverse complement strand
GGCGGGAGATCGAACGCAGGAGGGAAGAGGCCTACCGGCAGGAGACCGCCAGGATCGAGGCCGAGGTCGAGCGCCGGCGGCGGGAGGAGGAGCAGCGCATCCGGAAGGAGGAGCAGGAGCGGATCCGGCGCGAAAAGGAGATCGTCTCCGTGCGGGAGGAGCTTCGCTCGGCGCGGCAGGGGTTGAAGTGCCTCGAGGAAGGAAAGCGCAAATTCCCCCGCATGGACCTGGACTGCAACGGCAGCTTCATGATCGGCACCCGGGACAGCGTCATCGAGCGCGTGCGCAAGAACGTCAGCTTCTACGAGCGGCGGCTGGGGGAACTGGGGGCATCCGAATGAACGCGGAACCGAGGGGAAGATTTCCGATCCGGCTGTGCCTGATCCTCCTGGCGACGCTGGCGGCGCCGCCGTCGTTTGCGGCCGGCGGCAAGGACAGCCGGTGGAACGCCCAGGGGATCGAAGCCTTCAACAAGGGAGATTACGCCGCGGCGGAAAAGCACTTCAGGAAAGCGGTGGAAATCAACCCGTCGGACGCGGTCTTGTGGTCCAACCTCGGCAGCGCCCAGTCGGAAGCCGGCCGAAACAGGGATGCGCTGGCGTCCCTGGACCGGGCGCTGGAGCTCGACCCGTCGCTGGCCCACGCGCGCTATTGGCGGGGATGGGCACACTACTACCTCGGCGAAAACAACAAGGCCATCGTCGATTTCGACAAGGTGGCCGGCAACGAGCGGTTCCGGAAAAGCGCCCTGCGGGGGCGGGGATGGGCCTATTACCAGAAGGGCATGTACGAGCGTTCCATGGAGGATTTCTCGTCCGCCCTGCAGCTCGACCCGGACAACGAAAGTTCCCTTCGGGGGCGCGGATGGACGAACTACCGCTTCGGCAGGTTCCGCGAGGCGCTCAAGGACTTCAACAAGGCCGCAGGAATCATCAAGCCGGGGAACAGGACGGCGCTGCGGGACGCCCTGACGGGGAAGGCGTTCGCCTACGCGGGCGTGGACGACGGGATCTCGGCGCTGGCCATGATCCGGCAGGCCCGGGAGATCCAGGACCGCGGCGACTGGGAGACCATCCTGATCCACTATCACACCGGTGAGCGGCAGAAGGCGTGGCAACTGAGAGGCGGCGAAGGATACCTGGGGATCGATGTGCGCAACCGGGCGCAGGGCTCCGGCGCGGGCGTCCTGGTGGCCGGACTCGAGGCGGCCGGTTCCGCGTCCCGCTCCCGTCTTCTCGAAGGGGACGTCATCGAGTCGCTGAACGGGAAACCCGTCGCGAACATCGGGGAATTCGTCCGCATGGCCGCGGCGCTCCTCCCCGGCTCCCCGGTCGAGCTGTCGGTGTTGCGGGAGGGCGTGCAGCGCGGCGTTTCGGTCGACGTGGGCTCGATCGAGGCCAAGGTGCTGACCGATCCCCTGGCCGAGCCGCTGGCGAGGCGCGCCCGCGGCGCCGTCGAAGCGGACCGGGCCGGCGCGGCTCCCGCGATGCAGCCGGCTTCCGGCAAGGGAGCCTCCGGAGAGAGCGACGAGCTCCGTTAGGATATATTAGTAATCATGAAAACCGCGCGCATCGCGGACGGCCGCGAATACACCATCGGCAAGGTCCTCTGCATCGGCCGAAACTACGCCGAGCACATCCGGGAGCTGGGAAACGAGATCCCGGAAGCGCCGGTGATCTTCATCAAGCCGTCCTCGTCGGTCATCGGCGACGGGGAGGCGGTCGTGATCCCGCCCTGGTCCCGCGATTGCCACCACGAGGTGGAGCTCGCCCTCCTGATCGGGACGACGGGGAAGGACATCCCGGCGGACCGGGCGATGCGCCACATCGCCGGGTACGGGGTGGGGATCGACCTCACCCTGCGCGACGTCCAGGCGGAACTGAAGAAGAAAGGGCTCCCGTGGGAGATCGCGAAGGGCTTCGACACGGCGTGCCCGCTCTCGGCTTTCGTCGACGCCTCCCGGGTGCCGGATCCCCACGCGCTGCGGATCCGGCTGGCGGTGAACGGGGAGACGCGCCAGGACGGGTACACGTCGATGATGATCCACCGGATCCCCGACATCGTCCGCCACATGTCGGAACGTTTCACGCTGGAGGCCGGCGACGTGATCCTGACCGGGACCCCCGCGGGCGTCGGCCGGATCGCGCCGGGCGACCGGCTGTTCGCGGAGATCCCGGGCGTCGCGACTCTGGATGTGGCGGTTCGTTGACCTTTATCCCACGGACGCCGGCATCAGGATGTCGTTCAGCGTCTTGTGGAGCTGCTTCATCCCGTACGGCTTCCGGATGACCCCCCGGAATCCGTAGGTCTTGTAGGAAGACATGATCGGGTCGGTGGAGTATCCGCTGCAGACGACCGCCTTCACGTCCGGATCGATCTCCAGCAGCCTCCGGATCGCTTCCTGGCCGCCCATCCCTCCCGGGATCGTCAGGTCCATCACCACCAGGTCGAACGGCTCCCCGGACGCCATCGCCTTCCGATAGGCTTCGACGGCTTCCGCGCCGTCGCGCGAGATCGTCACCTTGTAGCCGATCACCCCCAGCATCTCCCGGGCGATCTCCCGGACCGATTCCTCGTCGTCCATCACCAGGACCTTCCCCTTCCCGGCGATGACCTGCTCCTCGGAAAGATCGTCCGTCGGAACCTCTCCCTCGACGGCGGGGAGGCAGAAAAGGAACGTCGTGCCGATCCCCGGGTCCGATTCCACGGACATGTGCCCCCCGTGCCGCTTGACGATGGAGTATGCGGTGGACAGCCCGAGGCCGCTTCCTTTCTGCTTCGTCGTGAAGTAGGGGTCGAAGATCCTCGAGAGGTTCTCGCTCGGGATGCCGATTCCGTGGTCCATGACCGAAATGCCCACATGGTTCCCCGCTCCGGGGACCAGGCGGTCTTCGTCCGCGGCGATGTTCCTGCAGCACACCTGGATGGTTCCGCCCTCCGGCATGGAGTGGGCGGCGTTGATCAGGAGGTTGTTCACGACCTGGCTGAGCTGCCCTTCGTCGGCCTCGACGTTCCACAGGTCGTCGGAAAAAGAGAATTCGCACTTCACTTTCGAGCCCCTCAAGGCGAAGCCGGCCGACTCCTTCACCAGCTCCCGGATCGAGACGATCCGCTTGACGGGAGCGCCTCCCTTCGAGAACGTCAGGAGCTGCTGCGCCACGTCCTTCGCCCGGAACGCCGCCTTCTCCGATTCCTCCAGCCGCTTGTGCACCTCCCCGTGCCGGTTCGCGTACATCTTCGCCAGCGTGACGTTCCCGATGATCGCCGTCAGGAGATTGTTGATGTCGTGGGCGATGCCTCCCGCCAGGATGCCGATCGAGTCCAGCTTCTCCGACCGCACCATCTCCTCTTCCATCTTCTTCCGGAGGGTGAGATCGCGTCCGATCGACGCGACCGCGGTCGGTTGGCCGGTTTCGGAATCCTTGATGACGAAGGAGTGCACTTCGACGGGGACCGGAAATCCCGTCCCGAAATGCCGGATGACGGTCTCGCCGCTCCACGTTCCCTTCTCCCGGAGCGACTTCAGCATCTCCAGGTGCGTTTCGGAATCCTTGACCAGCGCATACCCGCCCCCCGCCGCCCCGACCGCCTCTTGCCCGGGGCCGTCCATGCCGGCCAGCTCCCGCCCCGCCCGGTTCAGGTAGAACACCTCTCCTTCCGGGGAGGCGATCTCGATCAGGTCGGTGCTGTGGTCGACGAGGGATGCGAAGATCCGCTGCTCCTCCTCGGTCCGCTTCCGTCCGGTGACGTCCTCGACGATCCCGATCCCGCCGCAGATCGTCCCGTCCGCCCCGCGATAAGGGGCGGTGTGCATGAGGGCGGAGATGACCGCCGGGCGCAGCATCGCATGGTACCGGCCCTCGTAGTACCCGTCCTTCCCTTCGAGCGGGGCCGCCAGCGCAGGGAGGATGCGCTTGTCCTTCACCTCGTTCATGTCCCGGCCGATCAGCACTTCCCGCGGCGAGCCGAGGATTTCGCAGAAGCGGTCGTTGCATTCGGTCACGCGCAGCCGATCGTCGTAAAGGAAGATCCCGACGGGCGATCTCTGGAAGAGGATGCGGTACCGCTCTTCGCTTCGGCGCGCCTCCTCGAGCAGCTCCCGGTTTTCGAATTTCAGCGCGATGGCGGAACGGATCATCCGGTGGTGCTTGAGCGAGTAGCCGAGGATGGTGAACAGGTACACGATGGCAAGCAGGCCGATCGTGCGCTGCGCTTCCCCGTCGTGCAGGAGAAAGCGCGCGGCGTAGGCCGACAACGCCGGGACCATATATGCCGCGGAGCCGAATCTCAGGGAAGTGTGCGAAACCGTGGTGGCCGCCGATATGCCGGCCACGACGAGCAGGAAGGACATCATGAGCACCACGTCGTCGAGCGGCATCAGGAGAAAGGCGGAAACGCCCCAGACGGCTCCCGAGAAGATCGACAGTCCAAGGTAGATATTTTCCCATGTCTTTTCCGGGATTCGATCCGGGTCCGTCCTGAAGAAGCCGCGGTACAGGAACAGGCGGCCCAGGGTGACCGCCGACATCAGCGCGATCCAGAGAGCGATCCTTGCGGGGGAATGGATGTTTCGCACTACATAGGCGAGGACGAGGGCGGCTACGCAGGCTCCCGTCTGCATCGCCGGGATCTGCTCGATGACGAGTCGAAGCTGTTCTCTCAGGATCGCGGCCCGGTGGTCCTTGTCCACGCGCGATTTCCCCTCCATGAGGTGCAGGCCGTGCAATACCGTTTTATTCATCGGTCATTTGCGTGAAATATTTAGCGAAAAAAGGGCCGCCTACCGGTTCGGCGGCCCCTTTCGGAGGGGGGGCGGGCCTGGCGGAAGCGCCTATTCCGTGTACTTGTGGAACACGAAGCCGGATTCCTTCGCGCCGTTCATGTGGCATTCGAAGCAGTCCTTGACCGGATCGATCTTCAGCGGCTTGCCGGCCGGATCGAACGCCTGGAAGACCCAGCCGCCCGTCGATTTCGCCTTCCCGCTCTTTTTCATTACGAGCACCTTGGCCTTCGCCCCGGGGAAATAGATCCCGTTCTTCTCCTCGACCGCGTTCACCGAATCGACGAAGATCGCGCCGTCCCTGTACTCGCTCCCCTTCTTCAGCGTCGCGAGGGCCGTCTTGTTCACGTACTGGTTGTGGAACCCGTGGAGAGGGTTGGCCTTGTCCGCCACGACGGTGGACTTGCTGTGCACCCAGGACCGGAAATCCTTCGGGGGACCGTCTTCCCCGGAAAGGGCGATGACGGGAGACAGGACCAGGACCGCCAGGAAGAGGGATGGGACGAGAATCCGCACGGACCGCCTCCGGGAACCGATACGCTCCTTCATTACGACACCTCCGATTTTGGGTGGGGGTTCCACCTATGGAATATCGATATCGATGCTTTTTCGTCCGGCGGCGATTCGGGGCGTTTTCCCGGTATAAATGAAGGTAGGGAGACGAAATTCCCTGCCGGGAGGCCATCGCGATGAAACACGACGAGCGGCGAACCGTCGGCGAGGAGAAGGCGATGGAGGTCGTGGAGGCATCGCGCCAGGCCGACCTCCGGGAGCCCGGCTTCCTCAAGGAGCTGTTCCTCGGCAATTTCCGGCTCGACCTGATCCATCCGTTTCCGGAGTCGCCCGAACGGCCCGAATTCGCCGATTTCCACGGGCGGCTGAAGGAGTTTCTTCGCAGGGAGGTGGATCCCGCCGCGATCGACGCATCGGGGGAGTACCCCGCCCGCGTACTCAACGGACTGCGGGAGCTGGGCGCCTTCGGGATGAAGATCCCCGTCGAATACGGCGGGCTGGGGCTGACCCAGCCCGAGTACTGCGAGGCGATGAAGCTGCTCGGGGGGACCTGCGGGAACCTCGCCGCCCTGCTCAGCGCCCACCAGTCGATCGGCGTTCCCCAGCCGCTCAAGGAGTTCGGCACCGAGGAGCAGAAGCGCAGGTTTCTGCCGCGCGTCGCGCGGGGGGCCGTCAGCGCGTTCGCCCTCACCGAGCCGGACGTCGGATCCGACCCGGCCCGCCTGTCGACGACGCTCGAAGACCGCGGCGACCATTATCTCCTGAACGGAGAGAAGCTGTGGTGCACCAACGCGACCCTTGCCGAACTCGTCGTGGTCATGGGGCGGAGCCCCTCCGATGGGGCGATCAGCGCCGTCGTCGTGGAGACGGACTCGCCGGGCGTCCGCGTCGGGCCGCGGTGCCGCTTCATGGGGCTGCGTGCGCTCGCGAACGGCGTGCTCCGCTTCACCGACGTGAAGGTTCCCAAGGAGAACCTGATCGGCCGGGAAGGGGAGGGGCTGAAGATCGCGCTGGCGACGCTGAACACCGGGCGCCTCGCCCTGCCCGCCTGCGTCGTGGGCGTCGCGAAGAAGATGCTGGAGATCTGCCGCGCCTGGAGCAGCGAGCGCGTGCAGTGGGGACGCCCCGTCGGGAAGCACGAGGCGATCGCGCAGAAGCTCGCGAACATGGCCGCCACGACGTTCGCCGTGGAAGCCGTCACGGACCTGGCCGCGCGCCTCTCCGCCCGTAAGGGGTACGACATCCGGATGGAAGCCGCGGCGGCGAAGGAGTTCGGCACCGAATGGGGCTGGAGCGTCGTGGACGACGCCATGCAGATCCGCGGGGGAAGGGGATACGAGACCGAGGCCTCGCTCGCGGCCCGCGGGGAGCCGCCGATCGGCGTGGAGCGGGTCCTGCGGGACGGCCGGATCAACCGGATCTTCGAAGGGTCCACCGAGATCATGCATCTGTTCCTGGCGCGGGAGGCCGTGGACCGGCATTTCCAGGTGGCCCGCGCCCTGGTGGATCCCAAGGTCCCCGCCGGGGAAAAGTGGATAGCGCTGCCGCGGATCGCGGCGTTCTACGCGGCGTGGTACCCGTCCCGCTTCATCGGCTGGGCGTGCTGGCCGAAGTACGTCGAATTCGGCAGGCTGGCTCCCCACCTGCGCTTCGCCGAGCGGGCGAGCCGGCGCCTGTCGCGGGCGATCTTTTACGGGATGCTGCTGCACCGGGCCGGGCTGGCGCGGAAGCAGGCGTTCCTGCGCCGGATCGTGAAGGCCGGCATCGACCTGTTCGCCGTCGGCGCCGTGGTCTGTCGTGCCCACCGCATGGGCGTCGACGGGAGCCGGAACCATCGGGAAGCCGTCGAGCTGGCGGACCTCTTCTGCCGGGCGGCCCGCCGGCGCGTGGAGGGGTGCTTCCGGGAGCTTTGGAGAAACGACGACGCAAGGACGTACCGTGTCGCGATGAACGTCCTGGAAGGGCGGCACTCCTGGCTGGAATGAGCCCCTCGCGCGTCGGCCTTCCGGTTCAGCCCGGTCCGCCGCAGTGGTGCACCAGGACGGGGATGTTCGAATGGCGGAGGATCTTCGTCGCCACGTCCCCGAACAGGGTATCCATCAGCCCGGGATTGCCGTGGGTCGATATGTAGATGAGGTCGCACTTCTTTTTCCCGGCCGCCTTCAGGAGGGCCTCCTCGGGCGGTTCGCCGGCGAAGTGGATCGTGTCGCACGCTACGCCGTTCTCCGCGCACATCCGCTCCGCGACCTCCAGCGCCTTCTCCGCCAGCTCCTTGTGGAATTCCTCGGCGCGTTTTTTCACTCCCCGCGCGACCTCCGCGGCGGAGTGCGCGGTCATGATCTCGGCATCGTAGAACTTCTGGATCTGCGCCAGCGGAAGATCCTTGGTGACGCAGATCGCCGTCACCTTTGCGCCCAGATCCTTGGCGAGGAGGACTCCATGGCACGTTCCATAGACGCATTTCCCCAGGCCGTCCGTCGATAGCAGGATATTTTTGTACATTTCCCTTCTCCTTGTTGGTTTCCGACGCCTTCGTATAAATGATGATGCATCGGCATGCCGTCCGGATTCCGCAGCCGCCTCTGTCCGTCCCGACACCCTTGCGCATCGAAAAGGATGGATGCGCCCGAATCGGGGCCGCGTTTCCAACGCATCTAATCAGGAAAGATTCGCCGGAGACAGCCCGGCGGGAAGGAGATCCGCACGATGGCGCACATTTTGCCGCCTCTTCCATATGCTTTCGACGCGCTCGAGCCGTACATCGATGCGAAAACGATGGAGATCCACCACGACAAGCACCACGGGGCCTACGTCACGAACCTCAACAAGGCGCTCGAAAGCCATCCCGACCTCCAGAAACTGACGGTCGAGGAGCTGCTCGCGCAGATCGGGAAAGTGCCGGAGGCCGTCCGCACGGCCGTGCGCAACAACGGCGGCGGCCACATGAACCATTCCATGTTCTGGAACCTCATGAAAAACGGCGGGGGCGGGGAGCCGTCGGGGGAACTCGCCGACGCGATCAAGGGAGCGTTCGGCGGCTTCGGGGAGTTCAGGCAGGCGTTCTCCCAGGCCGCGCTCTCCAGGTTCGGGTCCGGATGGGCGTGGCTGCTGATCCGGGGGGGAAAGCTCGTCATCGAATCGACCGCGAACCAGGACAACCCGATCCTGGACGGAGGCAAGGCGTTCTTCGGGATCGACGTCTGGGAGCACGCCTACTATCTCAAGTACCAGAACCGGCGCGCCGAGTACGTCGAGGCGTGGTGGAACACCGTCAACTGGGCGCAGGCCGCGGAGAACTTCGCGCGGGCCAAGTCGTAGGATCGGCTGCTATAATGGATGACAACCGCCTTGCATATGGACGTGCCGAACCCCATAGAGCGCCGCCTCCGCCGTGAGCTGAAGACCGTCCGGACGATGATCGGGATGTATTGCCGCGGCTGCCACGGCGGGGGGCGGGAGCTGTGCGTGGAATGCTCCGACCTGTGGGACTACGCGGTCCGGAGGGTGGACCGCTGCCCGTTGCGCGACGACAAGCCCACATGCCTGAACTGCCCGGTGCATTGCTACCAGCCGGCGATGCGGGAGAAGATCCGGAGCGTGATGCGCTACGCGGGGCCGCGCATGGCCTGGCGCCACCCGATCCTTTCGCTGTACCACTTCCTGGACGGCAGGGGAGGGGGGAGGAAGGAGGCGCATCCGTGACGTGGCTTCACGGCTGGATGGAGTCGCGCGGAATTTCGCTGTGGGGCGCGGCGGATCTGCGCGGCTTCCCCACGCCGGCCGACGGGAGCGGGAAAACGTTTCCTTTCGCCGTTTCCTTCGCCGTCCCGATGGATCCCCGGATCATGTCGGGAATCCGGAACGGCCCGAACCGGGAGTACGCCGAAGAGTATGCCCGGGTGAACGCCCTCATCGACGGTCTGTCCGCCGCACTGGCGGAGGAGCTGGAGGCCCGGGGGTTCCGCTCCCGGCCGCTTTCCGCTTCGGACCGCACCGACCCGGTGGGAATCCGGGGAGATTTCCCCCACAAGACCGCGGCGACGAGGGCCGGGCTGGGCTGGATCGGCCGCCATTGCCAGCTCGTCACGCGGGCGTTCGGCCCCTGGGTCCGGCTGGGGACCGTCTTCACTGACATGGAGATGCCGTGCGGCGTGCCGGCGGAGAGGAGCTTCTGCGGCCGCTGCGCGGTCTGCGTGGACGCATGCCCCGCGAAGGCGCTGAAAGGCAACGCGTGGCGCCCGGGATCGCCGCGCGAGGAGCTTCTGGACGCGGGTGCGTGCGACCGGTGGAAAAAGGAGCATTACGCGCGTTTCCACGGAGGCCACAATTGCGGGATCTGCGCGGCGGTCTGCCCTTACGGGTTGCGAGCGGATTCCCGGGCGCCGGAAAAGCATGGATCGGCCGGCGCGAGGGGCGGGAGATATGGATAAAGGAGATTTTCGCAAGACCGCCGAAGAGGCGCTGGCAGAGGAGGCCGCGTGGCGAAGGATCTTGATGGAGCAGTCCCGCGACGGCATCGTCGTCCTGGACGATCAGGGAGGGGTCTACGAGGCGAACCGGATGTTCGCCGAGATGCTTGGGTATTCCCCGGAGGAGGTCCGGCGCCTCCACGTCTGGGACTGGGACCATCAGTTCACGCGGGACCAGTTGGCGGGGATGCTGCAGGGCATCGACGAGACCGGGGATCACTTCGAAACGCTCCACCGCCGCAAGGACGGCACCCTGCTGGACGTGGAGATCAGCACCAACGCGGCCGTGTGCGGAGGCCGGAAGCTGATTTTCTGCGTATGCAGGGACATCTCCGAACGCAGGCGGGCGGAGGCGTCGCTCCGCGAGAGCGAGGCGCGCCTTCGGGCCATCTTCGACTCGGCCCAGGAAGCCATCTACCTCAAGGACGCCGATCTGCGCTACACCCATTGCAACCGGGCGATGATGCGGATGTTCGGGCTTTCCAGGGACGAGATCGTCGGACGTACCGATGCCGATCTCTGGACGAAGGAAGCCGCCGGCTGGATCCAGGAGGTGGACCGGAAGGTCCTGTCGGGCCGCCCCTACATGGGGGCGCACACCCGCATGCTCAACGGCGTCCCGGCGACCTTCCACACCAGCAAATCCCCGGTGTGCGACGCCTCCGGGCGGGTTGTGGGGCTTTGCGGCGTATCGAGGGACATCACGGAAGAGGTCCGCATGCGGGAGCAGATGCGGCAGTCCCAGAAGGTGGAGGCCGTCGGCCGGCTGGCGGGCGGAGTGGCCCACGACCTGAACAACATGCTGTCGCCCATCCTCGGCTACGCGGAAATCCTGATGCAGGACCTGGGCGCCAACGATGCCCGTCGCGAGGCGGTGAACGAGATCCTGCGCGCCGGCTTCCGCGCGCGGGACCTGGTCCGGCAGCTCCTGGCTTTTTCGCGCAAGCAGACCCTCGAATTCAAGCCGGTCGACATCAACCGGACGATCCGGGGATTCGAGAAGCTGCTGCGGCGCTCCGTCCGTGAGGATACCGTCATGGAGATCGTCCTGTCGCCGGACCTTCCGACGGTGTCGGCGGACGCCGGCCAGATCGAGCAGATCCTCCTGAACCTGGTCGTCAACGCGGCCGACGCCATGCCGAACGGCGGCCGGCTGACGATCGAGACCGCCATGGAGCGGACGGACGACTCCCGCCCGGCCGCGCGGCCTTACATGAAGCCGGGACGGTACGTTCTTTTGACCGTACGAGACACCGGCTGCGGCATGGACAAGGAGACGCTCGACCGGATCTTCGAGCCGTTCTTTTCCACGAAGGGAGAGCACGGCACGGGGCTGGGCCTTGCCACGGTATACGGCATCGTCAAGCAGCATGACGGCTACATCTGGGCGGAAAGCGAGCCGAACGGGGGCGCTACGTTCCGGATCTGCCTCCCTGTCGCCGGGGGGGAAGCCCCGGCGGAGGCGCCTCCCGCGGAAAACCCGCCCGGCACGGAAGGCATGGAAACGATCCTCCTCGTGGAGGACAACGAACAGGTGCGCCGCCTGGCCCAGGCCATCCTGGGCCGCCAGGGATACGTGATCCTCGCGGCGGAAAACAGCGAGGAGGCGCTGCGGGCGCTGGCGTCCCACGCCGGCCGCGTGGACCTGCTGCTGACCGACGTGGTCATGCCCGGAATGAACGGCAAGGAACTGTACGGCAAGGCCGTCGAAATCCGCCCGGACCTGAAGGTGCTGTTCATGTCCGGGTACACCAACGATGTCATCGCCCGCCGCGGGGTGCTGGAAGAGGGGGTCCGGTTCGTCCAGAAGCCCTTCACCGTCCAGAGCCTGGCCGCCAAGGTCCGCGAGGTCCTTGCGCAGGATTAGCGAGCGCCGTCCTCCTTCGCCACAGCGTCGCGCGGTGGACGCCGAGGATCTCGGCGGCCCGCGCGATCTTTCCCCCGGCCTGCGCCAGCGCCCGCTCGATCGCCTCCATGTCCCTCGACCCGCCGCGGGGCGGCCGCGGCGAATCCCGGTATTCGAGCAGGTGCGTCAGGAGCGCCGCGTCCACGGCGTTCCCGGCGTGCGCCACGGTCAGCCGCTCGCAGAGGTTCCGCAGCTCCCGCACGTTGCCCGGCCAGGGATACCGGGCGAGGAAAGACAGGGCGTCGTCCGAAAAATCGATCCCGTGCCGCCCCGACGGCGAGAGGCCGTCGAGGAAATGGGACATCAGCGGCAGGACGTCGTCCCGGCGCTCCCGGAGGGGAGGGATGTGGAGGCTGAGCACGTTCAGCCGCCAGTAGAGGTCCCGCCGGAAGTTTCCTTCCTCCACGTGCCGGTGCAGATCCCGGTTCGTGGCGCAGAGGACGCGCACGTCGACGGGGATCACCCGGTCGTGCCCCAGCCGGATCACCTCCCGCTCCTGCAGGATGCGCAGCAGCCGCCCCTGCAGGCTCAAGGGGATCTCGGAGATCTCGTCGAGAAAGATGGTTCCGTGGTGGGCGAGCTCGAACAGCCCCGGCTTCCCCTTCCTCCGCGCCCCGGTGAACGCCCCTTCCACGTAGCCGAATAGCTCGCTTTCCAGGAGCGCCTCCGGCAGGGCGGCGCAGTTCACGGCGACGAACGGGCCGCCGCTCCGGCTTCCGGCGGTATGGATGCTCTGCGCGAAGAGCTCCTTCCCCACCCCCGTCTCCCCATGGATGAGGACGGTGGAGTCCACGCGGGCGTAACGCCTCGCGGAAGCGATCGCCTCCAGCAGCGGGGGGCTGCCGCCGTGGATGTCGCCGAAGCGGAACTTCGCGACGTGCCCCTGGCTGTAGATCTCCCGGCGGATCCGCTCCTCCAGCGACTGGATCTTCGTGATGTCCTGGAAGGTCGCCACCGCGCCGGCGATCTCGCCGCCGACGCGGATCGGGATGCGGTTCACGATGACCTTGGAGGGACCGAAGTCCACGATCTCGCCGATGTCCCGGCTGCCGCTCTCCAGGGCGCCCCGGAAGCAGATCCGGGGGATGACCTGGTCCGCGGGGCGGCCGACCGCGTCCTCCCGCCGGATCCCCGTCACGGATTGCGCGACGGGATTGAAGATCGTCACCTTCCCTTCCCGGTCGATCGCGATGATCCCTTCGTAGGCGTACTCGAGCATCGCCTTCAGCTCGTTGCTCCGGTGGGCCTCGAGCCGGCGGGCGTACACGATGCGCTGCGCCTCGTCGAGCGCCAGGCGGATCGACGCCTCGCCCGACTGCAGCAGGATGGCGGGCACGCCCCGCTCCCGGGCGGCCATCGACGTGATGGCCCCGCCCAGGATGACCTGCGCCCCGTCCGCGATCGCCTTCTCCACGAGGCGGGGAACGTCCTCCTCGGAGGCGACCGTGTGGCAGACGAGGTTGAGGTTCAGGAAGGGGAGAAAATCGTACAGGTTCTGGATCATGTTGGGGAAGGCGACCGCGGCGATCACGGGGTCGTCCGTCCGCGCCTCGTCCCTGGCCCGGGCCAGCGCCTGGACGATGTCGGTGGTCGTCAGGTGGATCTCGACGATCGGCGTCTTGATCCGCTCCTTCCGCAGCAGCATCGCGGTCCCGCCGCGGGCGACGATGACCTCCGCCCGCCCTTCGAGTCGCCGAGCGAGAGGGACGGCCTCGCTGAGCAGCGCCTCGACGACCTCGATCCTTCCCGGGACGGACGAGAGGATCCGGCGATATTCCTCGGCCATTTCCCGGTGCGGCGCGATGAAAACGATGCTCATGCCGGACTCCTGAAGGAGAGATGTCGCATTACGTAGCACATGTTGCGCGACATGGCAACAATCGGCGACATGCAACCGGATCCCGCGCGGCCGGCGGCCCCAATTTTTCTGCGAATACGAATGCTTAGGGAAATCATCCCGGGGGCGTGATGTGGCACGGATGTTGAACATGTCCCCGGGCACGCCGATGCCGATGCCGCGCTGCGATACCTCGGCCTATCGGATCGAAAATCGTTTCGCTAAAATGAGGGGGCAAATCGAGCCCATGGCGATCCGGAGGTGTCTGTGAAGACGATCCGACAGGCCGATATCGGAGTGGGCTGTTTCCTTGCCGCTCTCGGGCTGTTCATCCTGTATGCCGCTTCGAACATCCGCATCGGGGTGGAACGGGCGCTCTCCCCACGCTTCTTCCCTTCCGTGCTGGGCATCGTCATCTTCCTCTGCGGCGCCGGGCTGGCCTTCAAATCCTGGCGGTTCCGGGGAGAGGACCCCGGGATCCACTGGCCCGACCGCCGGGGCGCCGTGATCGTCGCGGTCAACCTCGTCCTGCTGGCTGCCTACATCCTCCTCATGAAGCCGCTCGGGCTGCCCATCAGCACGTTCCTCTACGTCACCGCCACCACCTGGTTCCTGAAGCCGGAGAAATGGGGCGTCGCCGTCCTTGCAGGCGTTTCCCTCGGGGTCATCTCCTACGTCGTGTTCATCCAGCTGCTGGAGCTCTCCTTCCCGGTCGGCTCCCTGCTGGAACGGATCCTGGAGGGATGACATGAGCTTTTCCTTCGACCATCTGCTCCAGGGATTCGCGACCGCCCTTTCCATGCAGAACATCTTCTGGGCGCTGGTCGGCTGCTTCATCGGCACGCTGGTCGGGGTGCTCCCGGGCATCGGCCCCGCCTCCGGGATCGCGATCCTCCTCCCGCTGACCACCGTGCTTCCGCCGACCTCGGCGATCATCATGATGGCCGCCATCTACTACGGCGCCATGTACGGCGGCTCGACCACCGCGATCGTCGTCAACATCCCTGGGGAGGCCTCATCCGTTCCGACCGCCATCGACGGTTACGAAATGGCCAAGCAGGGAAAGGCAGGCCCGGCGCTCGCCATCTGCGCCATCTCCTCCTTCGTCGCGGGGACGCTCGGGCTGGTCGGCCTCACCTTCTTCGCGCCGCTTTTGGCCGACGTCGCCGTGGTGTTCGGCCCCCCGGAATATTTCGCCCTCATGTTCATGGCGCTGACGCTGATCATCAGCCTCTCCGGGCGCGCCCTCCTCAAGGGTGTGATCTCCATGGCGCTGGGCCTGACGACCGCCCTGATCGGGCAGGACCCGCTCACCGGGGCCGCCCGGCTGACGTTCGGGTTCCCGAAGCTGCTGGCGGGAGTCGATTTCATCAGCGTGATCGTGGGGCTCTTCGCGATCAGCGAGGTCATGATCAACGTGGAGTCGCGGATCACCGCCATCAGCCAGAAGATCGGGAGCTGGATGCCGAGCTGGTCCGACATCAAGCAGAGCATGGGCGCCATGCTGCGCTCGTCGGGCATCGGCTTCTTCCTCGGGCTGCTCCCCGGCGTCACCCCGTCGGTGACGACCTTCGTGGCGTACGACGTCGAAAAGCGGCTGTCGAAGACGCCCGAGCGCTTCGGCAAGGGGGCGATCGAGGGGGTCGCCGCGCCGGAGGGGGCGAACAACGCGACCTCGACCGCCGGCTTCGTGCCGCTCTTCTCGTTCGGGATCCCCACGGCGCCCTCGATGGCGGTCCTGCTCGGCGGGCTGATGATGTACGGCCTACAGCCCGGCCCGATGCTCTTCAAGGAGAACCCGGAATTCGTCTGGGCGATCATCGCCAGCATGTACATCGGCAACCTGATGCTGATCGTGCTGAACCTTCCGCTGGTGGGGATGTGGGCCAGGATCTGCGTCATCCCGTTCTACATCCTCGGGCCGATGATCGTCTTCTTCTCCGTGCTGGGCACCTACAGCATCCGGTTCCAGGCGTACGATGTGTGGGTCATGATGCTCTTCGGGGGCATCGGCTACTTCATGCGGAAGTTCGGGTACCCCATCGCGCCCATGGTGCTGGCGACCGTCATCGCGCAGATGATGGAGACCTCGCTCGGGCAGTCGATGCTCATGTCGCGGGGATCCGTCCTCATCCTGTTCACCCGCCCCATCTCGGCCGTGTTCATGGCGCTCGCCTTACTTTCCATCGCCCGCGGGATCTGGATCCAGATGCGCACGAAAGCGCCGGAAGTCGCCATAGAGGAAACGGATTGAGTCCGTCAACCCATCAGCGAAGGAGGAGGACATGAAGAGATTCGCCGTAGCGCTCGTCGTCCTGCTGGCCGCATGCGCCGTCATGGCGGCCGGCGCGGCCAACGCCGCCGATTTCCCCAAGAAGCGCGTCACCTACAACATCTGCTTCAACCCCGGCGGGGAGTCCGACATCACCGCCCGCATCCAGGAAGCCGCCCTGAAAAAGAACCTGGGCGTGGACGTGTCCATCCAGTACAAGATCGGCGGCGGCGGCGCCCTCTGCTGGTCGGAGCTGGTCCAGAGCCCGCCGGACGGCTACACGATCGCCGGCCACAACCTCCCGCACACGATCCTCCAGCCGATGGAGATGGGGGACGCCGGGTATAAAACGCTGGAGCTCAAGCAGGTCTACATGTTCGAGGCCACGCCGAACGTGCTGATGGTCCGGAAGGACAGCCCCTTCAACACCCTGAAGGAGTTCGTCGAGTACGCCAAGAAGAACCCCGCCGGCATGATCACGGTGGGCGGCAGCGGCTCCTCCTCCGCCAACGACCTCGGCGTCGCCGAACTCAACAAGGCCGCGGGGATCAAGCTGTCCTACGTCCCCTTCGGCGGGACCGGCTCCGCCGTGCCGGCCCTCCTGGGCGGCCATGTGACGGCGCTGATGTCCTATTCCCCGATGGTCATCCAGTACCGCGACAAGTTCAAGTTCCTTGCGATCGCCTCCGAGAAGCGGATGGAGGTCATCCCCGACGTGCCGACCTTCAAGGAGCAGGGGTATGACATCGTGGAAGGCGCCTATCGCGGCGTGGCCGCCCCCCCGGGAACGCCGGACGCGATCGTGAAGGTCCTCGCCGCCGCCTTCGACAAGACCATGAAGGACCCGGAAGTGAAGAAGAAGATGGACCAGTACGGCTTCGAGACCCTGTTCATGGGCCCCGAGGAGTCGCTGGCGCTGGTGAAGAAGAAGATGGTCGAGTACGAGCAGATCATGAAGGAGCTGGGCCGGGTGAAGAAGTAAGGGCCCCGCGGACGAGGTTCCGGACGGAGGCCCCTCCCCCGCCGCGGGGGAGGGGCCTCGATCTTCGAAAAGGGTGAAACCATGGATACGCGCATCAAGGAAGTGAGAGCCGAGCTGCTGCGCATGCCGCTGCCGCGCCCGATGCAGTCGGGGTCGTCGAGCGGGAAGAAGGGCGGCCCGGTGAGCCATATCAACATGCCGGTGGTGATCATCACCACCGTGGACGGGGTGCGGGGGCTGGGATATTCCTGGTCGCTGCTGGGCGGGGACACCGCGACCCGCTGCGTGCTCCGCGACGATTTCGCGCCGCTGCTGGCCGGCGAGGACGCCCTCGACAACGAGCGGCTGTGGAACAAGCTGTACCGGCGGCTCCAGACGGTGGGGCGCATCGGGCTGGTGACGCAGGCCATGTCCGCGGTGGACATGGCGCTTTGGGACATCAAGGGGCGAGTCGCCGGGCTGCCGGTGCACAAGCTGCTGGGCGGCCGCCGGGAGAGCGCCCCCTGCTACGGGTCGGACGGCGGCTGGCTGTACATGACCGTGCCCGAGATGCTGAAGGAGTTCGAAGCGTACCTCGGCCGGGGGATGATGGGCGTGAAGATGAAGATCGGCCACGAGGATTACCGGAAGGACATCCGGCGGGTCCGCGAGGTGCGCAAGGCCCTCGGCGACGAAGCGTGGATCGCGGTCGACGCCAACCAGAAGTGGGACTTCCCGACGGCGATGCGGGTGGGACGGGAGCTGGAGCAGCTCGGCGTCGCCTGGTTCGAGGAGCCGATGCTGTGCGAGCACATCCCCGTCCACGCGCGGCTCGCGGCCGAACTGGACATCCCCGTGGCGATGGGGGAGACGCTCGGGTCGCGCTTCGAGTTCGACGCGTACATCCGGGCCGGCGCGGCCGACATCCTGCAGCCGGACATCGTCCGGGTCGGCGGGATCACCGAGCTGGTGAAGATCGCGGCGCTGGGCGACGTCGCCGGGCTGCCGCTGGCGCCCCACCACATGATGGAGACCACCATCCAGGTCGCCTGCGGCGTCATGGAATCCGCGCCCATCGAGTACATGCCCTGGGTCGCGGCGGCGTTTTCGGAGCCGGCGCGGGTCGAGAACGGCCGGCTGTTCCCGCCCGCGGGGCCGGGGCTGGGGCTGGAGATCCCCGAGGAGATCGTCCGGAAGTACCGGGTCGAATGAAAAGGAGACTGGAAATGGCAACGGTGAAGGAGCACAGGATCGCGGTGGTCATGGGGGACGGGATCGGCAAGGAAGTGGTCCCGGCGGGCATGCAGGTGCTGGACGCCGCCGGGGAGCGGTTCGGCTTCCGGTTCGCCTGGACGCCGTTCCCCTGGAGCTGCGAGCATTACCACAAGACCGGCGAGATGATGCCGAAGGACGGGCTGGAGATCCTGAAGGGCTACGAGGCGATTTTCCTCGGCGCGGTCGGCTACCCCGGGGTTCCGGACCACGTTTCGCTGTGGGGGCTGCTCGTTCCGATCCGGCGCGGCTTCCAGCAGTATGCGAACGTGCGGCCGGTGAAGACCATGAAGGGGATCGAGAGCCCCCTGCGAAAGATCGAGGGAGGGAAGATCGACATCCTCGTGGTGCGGGAGAACACCGAGGGCGAGTACTCGAACGTCGGCGGAAGGATGTTCGAGGGGACGGAATGGGAATTCTGCATCCAGGAGTCGGTCTTCACCCGGAGGGGCGTGCACAACGTGATGCGGTACGCCTTCGAGCAGGCGAGGAAGAGGGAAGGGAAACATGTCACTTCCGTGACGAAGTCGAACGGGATCTGCATCACCATGCCGTACTGGGACGAGCTGTTCCGGGCGATGGCGAAGGAATACCCGGACGTGCGGACCGACCAGTACCACATCGATTCCCTCTGCGCCACGCTCGTGGCGCACCCGGAGCGGTTCGACGTGATCGTCTGCAGCAACCTGTTCGGGGACATCGTCTCCGACCTGGTCCCGGCGCTCGCGGGCAGCCTCGGCGTCGCGCCGTCGGCCAGCCTGAACCCCGAGCGCGCGTTCCCGTCCACGTTCGAGCCGGTCCACGGCTCGGCCCCCGACATCTACGGGAAGGGGATCGCGAACCCGGTGGGCCAGATCCTCACGGGAGCGATGATGGTCGAGCACCTCGGATATCCCGAGGCGGCGAGGACGATCGAAAAGGCCGTGGAGGTCGCGATCGGGGAAAAGAACATCCGGACACGGGACCTCGGCGGCGACGCGTCGACGGAGCGGATGGGGAAAGCCGTCGTCGATCTCGTCCGGACGTTGTAAGAGATTTCCGGCACCCTGCGTTTTCCATAACCGGAAGCAAGGAAAGGGCCGCCGCGCGATCCGCCGGCGGCCCTTTTCCGGTCCGGTACGGCAGCCTCCCCCCGAAACCGCGTTTGATGGACAACGATTTCCACGGTATGATATTTTCCATTGTTTTGCGGTGGTCTCCCGGTGCGCGTTCGCGAACGTGTTCCCGTCCGGATCGGGGAGGTGCGATACGGAAACGCGTCTGGAGAAGAGTTCGCGTTTTCCGAGCCGATGGGCTGCCCCGCTGTTCGCGGTCCTGTACCTGCTCCTCGGGGGGGCGTGGATCTACTTTTCCGACGAGGCGATCCTGATCCTCGGAGGATCCCCGGAAGCCATCACCCGCCACCAGACGCTGAAGGGCGCGGCGTATGTCGTCGTCACGGCCGTCTTCGCCTACTGGTACCTGGAAAAGACGCTCGGGAGGCAGCGCCGGACGCTCGAGGCGCTCGCCCGTCGGGAAGAGGAGCTGCGCCGCCTCAACGCCGGGCTGGAGCAGCGGGTGAACGACCGGACGGCGGACCTGGCCGCGGCCAAGGAGCGCGCCGAATCCGCGGACCGGCTGAAGTCCGCCTTCCTCGCCACCATGTCGCACGAGCTGCGCACGCCGCTCAATTCCATCATCGGGTTCACGGGGATCCTGCTCCAGCGGCTGTCGGGGCCCTTGACCCCGGAGCAGGAAAAGCAGCTCGGGATGGTCCAGGGGAGCGCCCGCCACCTGCTGGAGCTCATCAACGACGTCCTGGATCTCTCGAAGATCGAGGCCGGCCAGCTCGAGATCGAGGCGAAGCCGTTCGTCGTGCGGGAGTCCGTCGGGCATGCGGTGAGCATGGTGGCGCCGCAGGCGGAGAAGAAGGGGCTCTCGCTTGCATGGGAGGTGTCTCCGGAGGCGGGGGAGATGGTCGGCGACCGGCGCCGGTTCGAGCAGATCCTCATCAACCTGCTGAACAATGCCGTGAAATTCACCGGGAAAGGGCGGGTGCGCGTGGAATGTGCCGTCCGGGGCCGGGAGCTCGTGACGCGGGTTGCGGATACGGGCATCGGCATCGGGAAGGAAGACCTGGAAAAGCTGTTTCAACCCTTCCGGCAGATCGATACCGGCCTGACCCGCAACCATGAAGGGAGCGGGCTCGGGCTGTCCATCTGCAGGAAGCTCGTCGAGAGGATGGGGGGCGGGATTTCGTTGGAGAGCGAGCGGGGCGCCGGAAGCGTCTTCACGTTCACGCTGCCGCTCGGGAAGGAATAGGGAACGGCCATGGGGAGCACGGTCCTGGTCATCGAGGACAACGAGCAGAACCTCTACCTGGCGACGTACATGCTGGAGAAGGCGGGACACGAGGTCGTCCAGGCGCGGGACGGCCTCGAAGGGATCTCCCTGGCGGCGCGGATCGGTCCAGACCTGATCCTCCTCGACATCCAGCTTCCGAAGATGGACGGGTACGCCGTCGCCGGGGAGCTGAAGGGAAATCCCGGCACGGCGGGGATCCCCATCGTGGCCGTGACCTCCTATGCGATGCCCGGGGACCGGGAGCGCGCCCTGGCCGCCGGCTGCGCCGGATACATCGAAAAGCCGATCGACCCGGAGACTTTCGTTGGGGAGGTCGAACATTTCCTGCCGGGCGATCGCGGCGCCCGGGGAGGTGGGCATTGAAGACCATCCTGATCGTCGACGACAACCCGCAGAACCGCTACATGCTACGGACGCTTCTCGCCGGAAGCGGCTACCAGGTCACGGAGGCCGCCAACGGGGCGGAGGCGCTGGAAAGGGCCCGGAGGGAACGTCCGGACGCGATCGTCTCCGACATCCTCATGCCGGTCATGGACGGCTTCGACCTGTGCCGCCGGTGCCGGCGCGACGAGCGGCTGAAGGACGTGCCGTTCCTGTTCTACACCGCCACCTACACCGATCCCAAGGACGAGGAGTTCGCCCTCGGGCTCGGGGCGGACCGGTTCATCGTCAAGCCGCAGGAGCCGGAGGCGATTCTCGGGGTCATCGAGGAGGTCCTTGCCGGGGGCAGGACGGAGCGGCGGGAAGCCGACGCGCCGCAGATGGACGAAACGGTCTTCTTCAAGGTGTACAACGAGGCGCTCGTCCGGAAGCTCGAGGAGAAGATGGCCCAGCTCGAGGAAACCCGCCGGCGCCTGGAGCGGGAAGCGGCCGGGCACCGGCGGACCGAGGCCGAGCGCGTCCGGCTCACGGCGGCCATCGAGCAGACCGGCGAGGCGATCGTCATCACCGACGCCGCGGGCGCCATCCGGTACGTCAATCCGGCCTTCGAGACGGTGACCGGCTACAGCCGGGAGGAGGCGATCGGGCAAAACCCGCGCATCCTGAAAAGCGACCGGCAGGACGAGGCCTTCTATCGCGACATGTGGGGGACGATCTCGTCCGGGAGGACCTGGACCGGCCGCATGGTCAACCGGCGCAAGGACGGGACGCTCTACACCGAGGAGGCCACCATTTCCCCGGTCCGCGACCCTTCGGGGCGGATCGAGAACTACGTGGCGGTCAAGCGCGACATCACGGAGAATCTGCGGCTGACGGCGCAGTTCCAGCAGGCGCAGAAGATGGAGTCCGTCGGCACGCTCGCCGGCGGGATCGCCCACGACTTCAACAACGTCCTGACCGCGATCCTGGGCTTCGGGGAGATGCTGAAAAGCCGGATCGCGAACGATCCGAAAGCGATCGCGGACCTCGACCAGATCCTCGCCGGCGCGGAGCGGGCGTCTGTGCTTACCCGGCAGATCCTCACCTTCGCGCGGCGCCAGATCATCGAGGCAGGCAACATCGACCTGAACCGGGTGGTCGCCGACCTGGGAAAGCTTCTGCGGAAGGTGCTGCGGGCGGACATCGAGATCCGCACCCGGCTGGCCGGGGGCCTTCCGACGATCCGGGCCGACCAGGGGCAGATGGAGCAGGTCCTGATGAACCTGGTCGTGAACGCCCGGGACGCCATGCCGGACGGCGGCCTGCTCACGATCGAGACGGAAGAGGAGCGGCTGGGCGAGGCATACGTGAAACAGTATACGTACATGAAACCCGGCCGTTACGCGGTCCTCTCGGTGAGCGATACTGGGACCGGGATGGACGAGGCGACCCGGGAGCGCATCTTCGAGCCGTTCTTCACCACGAAGGGGCCGGACCGGGGGACCGGGCTGGGGCTGGCGGTCGTCTACGGGATCGTGAAGCAGCACAACGGGTTCATCCATGTCTACAGCGAGCCTGGGAAGGGGACGAGGGTCCGGATCTATTTCCCGACGGTGGACGCGTCGCCGGACGCGAAGGCCGTGGAACCGCCCGGAAACGTCGAGGGGGGGAGCGAAACGATCCTGCTTGCCGAGGACGACGAATCGATCCGGCGGCTCGCGGAGAGGACGCTGGGCTCCCTCGGGTACCGGGTGCTCACCGCCTGCGACGGCGAGGAGGCGGTGGAGGTCTTCCGCCGGAACGCGGGCGAGATCGCGATCGCCGTGCTCGACGTGGTCATGCCGAAGATGGGCGGAAAGCAGGCGTACGACGAGATGCTTTCCACGTCTCCGGACCTCAAGGTCCTGTTCCTCAGCGGCTACTCCGCCGACGCGATCCACGACTCCTTCGTCCTTCGCCCGGGGATCCCGTTTCTCCAGAAGCCGTACGGGCTGGCCACCCTGGCGAGGAAGGTGCGGGAAGTCCTCGACCGGAAGTAGCCCGCATTTCGAAATGCGGGCTACCCCTCCGGCGTCTCGATGCGCCGGATCACGTCGTTCAGGAAGCGCGCCGCCTCCCCGCCGTCGACGATCCGGTGGTCGAAGGACAGGCTCAGGTACATCATGTCGCGGGGCACGACCTTCCCGTCCCGCGCCACGGGGCGGGACACGATCTTGTGCGCCGCCAGGATGGCGGCCTCCGGCACGTTGATGATGGGGTAGCTGAGCAGGCCCCCGATGGAGCCGATGCTGGTGACCGTGAAGGTGCCGCCCGACAGGTCCCCGGGCGCGATGCTCCCCGCCCGCGCCGCGTTCGCCAGCCGGTGGATCTCCCGCGCCATGTCCAGGATCGACAAGGTGTCCGCGTTGCGCACGACGGGAACCATCGGACCGTCTTCCGTGTCGACCGCCACGCCGATGTCGTAGGACTTCTTCAGGACCATCTCCTCCCGCTCCTCGTCCAGGGAAGCGTTCAGGACGGGGTGCTCCTTCAGGGCGGCCACGACGGCCTTGATGATGAACGGGAGGACGGTCACCTTGACGCCTTCCCGCTCCCCGGCCTCCCGGGCCTTCGCGCGCAGCTCCCGGATCGCCGTCGCTTCCGCCTCGTCCACGAGCAGGACGTGGGGGACGCGGGTCTTGGCGGCGACCATCTTCTTCGCGATCATCCGCCGCTTCCCGCGAAGGGGTCTGCGCTCCGCCGGCGGGGCCTTCGGGGCGGAGGGCTCCCCCCGCTTTCCGGCGTGCGCCCCCCGCACGTCGTCCTCGGTGACGCGCCCTCCGGGGCCGCTTCCCGCGACGGATTCGATGTCCACGCCGAGGTCCCTGGCGAGTTTGCGCACGGAGGGGGTCGCCGTCGCGCCCGCCGTCGCGGGCCGGGGTCCCGGGGCGGCC
>JBFLWB010000087.1 GCA_040758155.1 Thermodesulfobacteriota bacterium | reverse complement strand
CCGAAGAACGCCAGGTGCCCGTGCGATACGGTGACCTGGGAGCCGTGGGTGTAGTAGTTGATCTGCGGCAGCGTGTGCAGGAACCCCCAGACGCCCGCTCCGATGAGGTGCAGCACCGCGCACCCGACGGCGTACGTCCAGATCAGCGGGTTGACGATCTCCGCCTTGCGCGCCTTCACGTGTTTCATCGTGTCGATCACCATGAGGATGATCGGCACCGGCTCGAGGGCCGAGAAGATCCCGCCGACCCACAGCCAGTACCTCGGCGCGCCGATCCAGTAATAGTGGTGCCCCGTCCCGGCGACGCCGGTGAACAGGAACAGCCCGATCTCCACGTAGAGCCACTTCTCGACGACCTGCCGGTCCACGCCGGTGATCTTCATGAGGATGAAGGCGAAGATGGCCGCCGTCACCAGCTCCCACGCCCCTTCCACCCAGAGGTGGATCACCCACCACCAGTAATACCAGTCGATGACGAGGTTCCGGTAGAACGGGATGCCGAACAGGTACAGCAGCGCGAGGAAGACGAGCCCCCCGAGAAGCGTGCCCTGGATGGCCGTCCAGCGGTTTGCTTTCAACATCGTCATCCCCACGTTGAACAGGAACGCGAGCGCCCCGACGACCACGACGATGTCCAGCGCCGTGGGGATCTCCAGGAGCGGCCGCCCCTGCGTCCATCCGAAGAGGAAGCCGACCAGCGCCGTCACGCCCGTCGCCAACAGGGCGACGAGCTGGAACCATGCGATGCCGGGGGACCAGATCTCGGACTTCGTCTCTTCGGGGACGATGTAATAGGCACCGCCCATGAAGCCGAGCAGCATCCACAGGACGAGCAGGTTCGTGTGCATGGCCCGCGCGGTCGCGAACGGGAAGACGTCCACGATCTCCTGCGGGACGGTGAAGGTGTAGCTGAATCCCAGATACAGCCCCAGCAGCACCTGGAGCACGAACAGCGGGAGCGCGGCGACGAAGTACCAGTAGGCGATCTTTTGGGAACGGTATTCCATCGGGGCCTCCTTACTTGAGGGTGGAGAGGAACCTGGCGACCTCCTCCAGTTCCCGTTCCGTCAGGTTGTCCTTCTGTGCCGGCATGGTGGCGGTCGGCTCCACGCTTTTGGGGTCCCGGACGTAGGCCCGGATCTGCTCTTCCGTCATCCCCCCGCCGATCCCGTCCAGCTTCGGCCCGACCGTCCCGCCCGTTCCCCTCAGCGAGTGGCAGTTCATGCATCCCTTCGTCTGGAAGACCGCAGCGCCCGGCGAAACCCCGACCGACGCCATCATCCGCTGCTCGCCCCGCGAAAGGCGCTTTTTGCTGTCCTGGGGCGGCCAGTCGTTGTTGTTCACCTCGCCGACCCATCGGAAGAAGGCGATGAGATCGGTGATCTCCGCGTCCGTGAGGTTCTGGCGGGGCATCTTCCGGAACGATTTCTCGAACGCCTTTTCGGGCGACGCCACCCGGAAGCGGATCCCGTCCTCCCCGACCCGCTGGACCACCCGCGTGAGGTCGGGGGCGTAGTATCCGCCGAAGCCGAGGATCGTGTGGCAGTCGTTGCAGTTGCGCTTCTCGAAGGCGCGTTTTCCGGCGACGACCTGGTCGGACAGTTTGTCCACGTTGGCCAGCGTAGCCACCTGCCGGTGGGTGTCCCACGTCAGCCCCAGGAAAAGAGCCGACGAGGACAGCGTCCCGAGAAGGAAAATCCAGAAGGCGGTCTTCTTCGTCATCCGTTGCCTCCCCCGTGGTGTCCGGCGGCCGGAGGGGCCGCCGGGCTGGAACGTTGGGTTGACGGACTCCGAAACGGGCGGTCTTCTCCCCGATGCGCGGATTGAACCAAAATCATCTCCCGGAAAAAAGCCCTGCGTCAACCGGGACCATATAGAATGAACGGAATATCTCCATTGGGGAGGGGCTCCGGATGAGGAAGCTGATCCACGGCATCCACCGGTTCCGGAAGGAGTTCTGGGGCCAGGACAAGGAGCTGTACCGGCGGCTGGCGGAGCACGGGCAGTTCCCCGACGCGCTGTTCATCACCTGCAGCGATTCCCGGATCGCCCCCCTGCGAATCACCCAGGGGCAGCCGGGGGACCTCTTCCTCCTGCGGAACATCGGCAACTTCGTCCCCCCGTACTCCGAGGAGCGGCTGGACGAATCGGGCGTCGGCGCCGCGGTGGAGTACGCGGTGCAGTATCTCGAGGTGCGCGACATCATCGTCTGCGGACATTCGGACTGCGGGGCGCTGAAGGCGCTCTATCGCGACCGGTCGAAGTTCGCCTGCATGCCCCACGTGGCGAAATGGCTCGAGCACGGCGCCCGGACGATGGAGGTGGTGGAGAAAAACTATCCCGGCCTCACCCGGGAAGAGCGCTACGAGATCACATCCCAGGAGAACGTTCTCGTCCAGATGGAGAACCTGCGAACCTACCCCGCGGTAAAGAAGGCGGCGCGGGAGGGGCGCCTCCACGTACACGCCTGGTACTTCGAGATCGGCACCGGCACGATCTACCGGTATTCCCCGGAGCGGGAGGAGTACGAGCCGATCCGGGAAGAGGAGCACTGAGGGAGGAAATCGGTATGACCGGATACCGCGTGGAGAAGGACGCGTTGGGCGAGGTCCGCGTGCCGAAAGAGGCGTATTACGGGGCGCAGTCGCAGCGGGCGGCGGACAACCTTCCCGTGAGCGCGGAGAAGATGCCGCTGCCCGTGGTGCACGCCGCGGCGCGGATCAAGGCGCTGGCCGCGGAGGTGAACGCCGGGCTGGGGCTGCTCCCCGCGGCGGAGGCGGAGGCGATCGCGCGGGCAGCGAGGGAGGCGCTCGAAGGCAGGCACGACGATCAGTTCATCGTGGGCGTCTTCCAGACGGGCTCCGGCACCTCGACGAACATGAACGTGAACGAGGTGCTGGCGAACCGGGCGAACGAGCTGCTGGGCGCGCCTCTGGGCGGGTACCGGCCCGTGCATCCGAACGACCACGTCAACCGCTGCCAGTCGAGCAACGACGTCATCCCCTCGGCGATCCGGATCGCCGTCCGGACGGAGCTGACCGCGCGGCTTCTCCCCGCGCTCGAGGAGCTTCGGGACGCGCTCGGAAGGAAGGCGGAGGCGTTCGCGGACATCATAAAGATCGGCCGGACCCATCTGCAGGACGCCGTGCCGATCACGCTGGGACAGGAGTTCTCGGGTTACGCATCGCAGATCGACCACGGGATCCGCCGGGTGATGGCGGTCTTCCCGGAGCTGGAGGAGCTGCCGCTGGGCGGCACCGCCGTGGGGACGGGGGTGAACGCCCATCCCGAATTCGCGCGGCGGACGATCGAAGGGCTGGCCCGGGAGACGGGGATCCCCTTCCGGGAGGCGGAGAACCGGTTCGAGGCGATGGGCGCGCAGGATCCCCTGGTCGCCGCGAGCGGGGCGATGAAAGGGATCGCCGCGTCGATGATGAAGATCGCCCAGGACCTGCGCATCCTGTCCTCCGGGCCGCGGTGCGGGATCGGGGAGATCGACCTGCCGCCGCTTCAGCCGGGATCCTCCATCATGCCGGGGAAGGTAAACCCGGTGGTCCTCGAAGCGGCGATCCAGGTGGCGGCGCAGGCGATCGGCAACGATGCCGCGGTGACTCTGGGCGGCGCCCTGGGGATCCTGGAGCTGAACGTGATGATGCCGGTGATGGCGCGCAACCTGCTCGAGTCGGTCTCTCTCCTTTCCGCCGCCGCGTCCCTCATGGCGAAGCGGTGCGTGGAGGGGATCGCTCCCAACGAGAAGCGATGCGCGGAGCTGGTCGAAAAAAGCTTGGCGATAATCACTCCTCTTTCCGTGAAAATCGGTTATAATCGAGCGGCTGAGTTGGTTCGAGAAGCGTACCGGACCGGAAAGACCATCCGGGAAATCTTGGTGGAAAAAGGAGAACTTTCCCCGGAAGAGATCGACGAGGTCCTCGATCCGCGGAAGATGACCTGATCGGGATGGATACGGTAACCCATGGACTGACCGGGTGGCTCATCGCCCGGGCGCTGCCGGAAAAATGGAAGGGCGGCCACCCGAAATCGGTGGCGGCGGTCCTGACGCTGTCGGCGGTCATCCCCGATGCCGACAATGCGGCCTCTCTGCTCGGCAGCGAGGCGTACCTGCGCATCCACCGGGGGCTGTCCCACTCCGCCCCGGGGATCGTCGCGGTCTCCCTTCTCCTCATGTTCCTGTTCACTCGGTACGGCAAGCTGAAGGACCGGAGGGCGGTCTTCCTGCTGGTCGCTTTGGGACAGCTCTCCCACGTCCTGCTCGACCTGCTGAACTCCTACGGGACGCAGCTCCTTCAGCCGTTCTCTGACGCCCGGCTGTCGCTCGACCTGCTGTTCGTCGTCGACCTGGTCTTCTCCGGGATCATCATCGCGGGGATCGCATTGTCGCGCGTCAACCCGGCGCGCGCGCGGGCCGCCCTGGCGGTCCTCGTCGCCTATGTGGGGCTCGCCGCCCTGTTTCACG
Organism: Thermodesulfobacteriota bacterium; assembly: GCA_040758155.1. NCBI lineage: Bacteria > Pseudomonadati > Thermodesulfobacteriota > Thermodesulfobacteriota bacterium. The sequence goes on along the minus strand of JBFLWB010000087.1, from coordinate 11,322 downwards.
AGGGGGCACGGGATGCGGTGCGCGACGCCGCGGTCCGGAACGGCATGACGGTGGTATCCGCGCAGGCTCTTCCCGCGCTTCCGTTCGTCGGGCTGCCGGCGCCGGAGCGCCTCGCTTTCGCCTCACCCGCAATGGCCGATTTCCGGGTGTCGGCGGACGGCGACGGGAACGGCTCCCGGCGGCTGGAGGTTCCCTTTCCCGCCGGCCCGTTCGCATGGAACGGCTTCATCGACGACGGCGGCTCCTTCCACCGCGCGGTGGTCGCGCCGCTGACGGGGGAGGTAACCTGGAAGCAGCGCGTGCCGAAGGGCGCCGACGTCCCCGAGGTGCGGGCGCTGCGCGGGATGGCGGACGTGGAGACGTACCTGTGGTTCGCCCGGTTCCCCTCCGTCCAGGTGGCGTCCGTCCCCGGGCGGAAGGAGATCACGTTCTTCGACCTGCGGTTCGACGGGATGGGAGGGCGCAGCCCCTTCATCCTTCGCGTGACGGAGGTCCCGGGGGCGCAGCCCAGCGCCCATTGGGGAGGCTAGCTCTCCTTCACCAGGGGAACGGAAACGATGAACTCCGTCCCCGCCCCCCGCGAGCTCCGGACCCGGATTTCCCCTCCATGCCTCCCGACGATGTCGTGCGCGGCGCTCAAGCCCAGTCTCGCTCCATTCTCCGCGCCGTTCTCCGCGGCGTCGGGAAACGGCTCGAAGATGCGGCCCAGCAGCTCTTCCGGGATCTCCCTCCCTGCATCGCCGACGGAAACGCGCACGCAGCCGTCCTCGACCCATGACCGCACGGTGACCGCGCCGCCCTTCCGGACGGAGCGGGCGGCGTAGCCCAGGAGGTCCGAAAAGGCCCGGGTGAGCTGCGGCGGGTGGCATCGGGTCCTGGGTAGCCTGCCGAGCCTCCTATCCAGGGTCGCCCGGTCCTTGAACGCGTCCCGCACGGAAAGGACGGCTTCGCGGAGGCAGTCGTTGACATCGGCCTGCCGGAACTCGCCTTCCGCCTTCCGCTCGAATCCTTTCATCTCGCCGACGAGCGCGAGGACGCGCTCCGCCTCATCCAGCGTTTCCCCGATCAGCCCGGCGGCGTCCTCGAGGATTTCGTCGACCTCCCCCCGCCGGCGGCGGACCGCTTCGGCCAGGTGCGGCGGCGAGCCCTTGTCGATGCAGGAGGACTGCTCGGCCAGGAATTTCCGCAGCCGGGCCATGTGGCTCCGGAGCGCGGCGAGGTTCCCGGCGACGACCCCGACCGGGCGCCGGATCTCGCGCGCCAGCCGCTCCGCCATCCGCCCGGCGGGCTCCTTCTCCCCCTCCCGCGGGCGTTCCGCCTGCATGCGGCGCAGCCCGTCGAGCGCTTCCTCGATCCGCGCGTTCCCCCGCTCGAGCGCCCCGGCGGCCAGTTCCTCCGCCTGTTCCCGAAGGCTCTCCCCGGCCCAGGCGACGCAGGCGGCTGCCTCGTTCCGGTCGAAGAACCGCTCGACGAGCAGGCGGTACCCGGCCTCCTCCTCCGGGGAAAACCCCGCGGACCGGAGAAGGTCCGCGTACGCGCGCCGGAGCAGCTTCACGATGCCGAGGAAGGCGCCCTGGGGGACCCCCTGTATACGGTGCTTTCGCGCCTCGACCACCAGAAAGGCGGTGAGGCCGTCCTCTCTCCCCATCTCGTCCGCGTCGAGGGGAGGGGGCTGGGCGGAGGTCCGGTACGCCTGGACGATGGAGCCGGTGACGCCCCGGACCGTCGGACGCCACACCTTCGGGTCGCCCGGGAGGTATCTCGCGTAGCCGTTCGCGTGCGAGTCCGCCAGAATCCGCTCCACGAGCGTATCCTCCGCGCCGAAAAGGAACTCGATGAAGGGCGATTCCATCGCGGCACCTCGCGGGTCGACCGGCGGTCTTATTTTACGGCCCCCGGATCCGCGCCCTTCCGCGGGAGCGACAGGAAGAGGAGCGCGGCGGCCAGCAGGGCAAGGCCCGCGCTGACGCCGAAGGCGGCCGGTGCGCCGAATTCCTTCCACAGGAAACCGAAGATCACGCTCGCGGGAAGGGTGCAGATCCCCACTACCAGGTGGAACCATCCGTAGGCCGTCCCCCGCCGTTCCTGCGGAACGAGGTCGGCTACCAGCGCCCGCTCGGCGCCTTCGCACGCGGCGTGATGCAGCCCGTATATCAGAAAAAGGCCGACCATCCAATAGACTCCCTCGGTCGTTCCCCAGGCCGCATACGTGGCCGCGTAAACCGCCCACCCCGCCAGGATCATCCTGCGGCGGCCGAACCGGTCGGACAGGATCCCGCCGTACATGCCCAGCGACGATTTGACGACGTGGAAGGCGCCCCAGAGGACCGGGACGTAGATCGCCGGGACGCCGGCGTCCACCGCGCGCAGGATCAGGAAGCTGTCGCTGGCGTTGCCCAGCGTGAACACGCCGAGCGCGATCAGGTACCGGCGGAACGGGGCCGGAAGCGCTTCGCCGCCGAGCCGGAATCCCTTGCCGGGGGCCGTATCGGAGGCCGTCTCCCTGACGACGAAAACGAGGACGAGGACGGCCGCGATCCCGGGGATCGCCGCGAGCAGGAAGACCGTCCGGTAGGAGAATCCCCATGCCGAAAGAAGGATGAACGCCGCGGCCGGTCCGAGCACCGCGCCCAGGTTGTCCATCGCCCGGTGCCACCCGAACGCCCTTCCCCGCGTCCCTTCGGTGACGGAAGCGGCGATGAGGGCGTCCCGCGGGGAGGTCCGGATCCCTTTCCCGGTGCGGTCGGCGAACCGGATGAGCAGGACGTGGAGCCACGATCCGGCGAATGCCGTGAGGGGGCGGGCGACCGCCGCCAGCGAATAGCCCCAGACCACGAGCGGCTTTTTTTTCGCGACCCGGTCGGACCACGCGCCGGACGCCAGCTTGAGGAAGCTCGCCGTGGCTTCCGCGACCCCTTCGATGATGCCGAGCGCCGCCGGGCCCGCGCCGAGCGTCGCGGTGATGAAGACCGGAAGCAGCGGCACGATCATGTCGGACGAAACGTCGGTGAGCAGGCTTACCAGTCCCAGCGCGATCACGTTGCGCGGAAGCTTATCCCTGGTCATCGTCCCCTCTTTCCGAAAAGGCGGGGGATCGGGGCGACAGGAGCCGCAGCCCGTTGAAGATCACCAGCAGCGTGGTTCCCATGTCCGCGAGCACCGCCATCCACAGCGTAGCAAAACCGCCGACCGCCAGCCCGAGGAACCCCGTCTTGATCGCGATGGCCGCGACGACGTTCTGCCGCACCAGCGCCACCATCCGGCGCCCCAGCGCGACGGCCGACGGGACCTTGCGGAGGTCCCCGGTGAGCAGGGCGATGTCCGCCGTCTCCATCGCCGCGGGGGAGCCCGCCGAGGCCATCGCCACTCCGACGGTGGCCAGCGCCAGGGCGGGCGCGTCGTTCACGCCGTCCCCCACCATCGCCACGGCGCCGTGGGACGCCACAAGCGCCCGGACCCGCGCCAGCTTGTCGTCGGGGAGCAGCCCGTGCTCGATCTCCTCGATCCCCACGGAGGCGCCCACGGCCCGCGCCGCCTCCTCCCGATCGCCCGTCAGCAGAATCAGGTGGGGAATCCCCAACTTCCGCAGCTCACGGACCGTTTCGACCGCATAGGCCCGGAGCTGGTCCGACAGCAACAGGGCTCCCGCCATCGCGCCGTCGGCGCCGACGAGCACCGCCGATCCGGCGGTCGCCGCGGCGTCCCGAAGGAGCCCGTCGACGGCTTCCTTCGGGTAGCCCGTCTCCAGGAAGAGGCCGGGATTGCCCACGTGGACCGTCTTCCCCTCGACCACGCCGCGCACGCCGCGCCCCGCGACGGCGGCGAAGGTCCGCGCGAGCGTCCCGCGCGCCGCCACGGCCACGCCCCGCCGGGCCGCCTCCCGCCGGATCGCCTCCGCGACGGGGTGGGCGGATCCCGCTTCCACGGCGCCCGCGAGGCGGAGCACCTCGTCCTCCGTCCAGCCGGGGGCCGGAAAGATGCCGGCTACCCGGAGGCGGCCGTGCGTCAGCGTCCCGGTCTTGTCGAACGCCACCGCCCGGACCTTCCCGAGCGTCTCGAGGTACCGCGCCCCCTTGATGAGGATCCCTTCGCGCGTGGCCCGCGTCAACGCGGAAAGGGTGGCCACGGGAGCGGCCAGGACGATGGAGCACGGACAGGCGATCACGAGCAGGACGAGCGCGCGGTACGCCCACGAAGCGAAGGAGCCGTGCCCGGCCAGCGGGGGGACCGCCGCGACGAGGACCGCGGCGCAGAGAACGGCCGGGGTGTACGCCCCCGCGAAGCGCTCCATGAAGGTCTGCACCGGCGCCTTCTGCGTCTGGGCTTCCTCCACCCGCCGCAGGATCCGGGAGTAGGTGGAGTCGGAGAGCGACCGGACTGCCTCGGCGATCAGCGGCGCCCGCCCGTTCACCGTCCCGGCGTAGAGCGGATCCCCTTCCTTCTTCTCCACGGGGAGCGATTCCCCCGTGAGCAGCGCCTCGTTGAGGTCGGAGCGCCCCTGGCGCAGGACGGCGTCCACGGGAACGCGCTCGCCGGGACGGATGACCAGGGTGTCTCCCGGCCGCACTTCCTCCGCCGGGACCGTCCGTTCCTCTCCCTCCACTCCGCCCACGCGCAGGACGGCCTCCGCGGGGGAGGATGCGAACAGCTCCACGGTGGCGCGCCGGGCGCGGTCGATGCTGCGCGCCTCCAGGAGGTTCGCCAGGGCGAAGAGGGTCACGACGACCGCGGCCTCCGTCCATTCCCCCATCAGCGCCGCGCCCCCGATGGATATGGTCATCAGGGCGTTCATGCCGAGCGACCGGTTCCGGACCTCCCGGAAGCCGCGCAGCGCCACCGGGACGCCGCCGAGGAGGATCGACGCAAGGAATGGGAGCCGGGCGAGCGGCTCCCCGGGGAAGGCGAGGGCCGGCGGGATCCCTGCAAGGAGCGCGGCTCCGGCGAGCAGGAGCGTGCGGTACTGGGCGCGGTCGCCCCGGGGGATGTCGGCTTTCCGGAGCGTCTCGTCCACCGGGCGTCCTTCCATCCCGATGCGGCGGAGGGCTTCGAGGATCGGCTCCACGGGGCCGGTGTGCCGCACCGTCACCTGGCGCGCGAAGAGGCGGAAGGACAGCGACTCCACCGATGGAAGGCGTCCGAGCGCTGCGCGGATCTCGCGCTCCTCGTCGGGGCAGTCCATCGCCGGGACGAAGATGACGGTCGTCACGGCGTCCCCGGGGAGCTCCATTTTCATCGCTGGAACGGGAGGGGAACGGATTTCCTCACCACGAGGACGATCTTTTCGTCCGCGAAGGAAACGACCCTCCCCGCGTCGACCCGGATGCGGAACGTCTCCCGGGCCCGGGGGAAGGCGTTCAGGAACATCGACTCGATCTCGCGCTGCACCTCGGGGGGCTGCCCGGTCCGCGCCACCCATTCCGGGAACGGGTGCGTCTTCCAGAGGTAGGCGACCTGCAGCGGGACGAGGCTCGCCTCCGCGATGAACTCCAGCCACTCCTCGCTGCGGTAGCTGCGGACGTGGGACGGGTCGCGGACCCTCTCGATCCCGTTCAGGAAGGCGTCGAGCGACGGCTCGCCGGGCACGATGTTGTCGATGATGCCGATCCGCCCGCCGGGGCGGACAACCCGGGCGAATTCCCTCAAGGCCGCGCGGATGTCGTGGAAGTGATGAGCGGCGATCCGGCACGTCGCGTGGTCGAACGACCCGTCCGTGAAGGGGAGCGCCTCGGCGTCCGCCCCCGCGAAGGCGATGCCGCCCGCCCCCGAGTCCGACGCCAGCTTCCTCGCCTCCCGGAGCATGCGGGGGGTGAGATCGGACGCCACCACCCGGATATCCTGGCGCGCGAGCGCAAGGGCGGTATGCCCCGCCCCCGTGGCCACGTCGAGCACCCGCGCCCCCTTTTCCGGGGCGAGCCCCGAGAAGAGGAGATCCAGGTCCTCCACGTCGGTGTGGTCGGCGCTGCAGCGGTATTTAGAGGCCACGCGGCCGAACTGCTCCCGTATGCGCGCCTTCGAGTGCATCGGTGTCTGCGTCCCTCCCCAAAGTCCTATTCTCCATCGGGGGGCGGTTGTTTACAATGGTCGCACGATGGATTCCGCGCGCCCGCCGCTGTCCCGCCTGTTCGCCGGGCCTTATTCCGCGCTGGAACGGGTGCTGCTTTCCCGCCTTGCGGATCCCGCGTGGGGAGGGCCCGGATGGGAGAGGGTGCTCCTGGTCCCCTCCAACGACCTGCGGGAGCACCTCATGAAGCGGCTCGCCTCCGTCCGGGAGGGGGCCGCCGCCGGCGCCTCCGCCATGACGCTGTACGACTTCGCCCTGCGGCTGCTCGCGCACCGGGGGATGTTTCCTCGGGAGCTGCCGCCCGCCCGGATGTCCGCGGCCGTGACGGCGGGCGCGCTGGAAGCGTACGCGTCCGGGGAGGGCGATTTCGCGCGGATCGCGGGGACGCCCGGATTTCCCGCCGCCCTGGCGGGCACGCTCGGCGACCTGGAAGAAGGATGGATCGGCGACGCGGAGCTCGCGTCGGCCTCGCGGGCCGCCCGTGAGCGGGGCGACACGCGCGCGGCCGAACGCTGGGCGGAGTGGCGGCGCCTCTCCGCGGCGGTGGCGCGAAAAGTCCGCGCGATGGGAGGGGAGACGCGGCGGAAGATCTTCCAGGAGGCGGTGGCGGGATTCGAGCAGCCCGGCTACCCGTTCCGGGTGATCCTGTACGGCTTCTACGATTTCACGCGGCTCCAGTGGACCCTCGTGGACCGGCTCCTGTCGAGCGGCCTGCTCGACGAGGTCTATTTCCCGGGGCTCTTCGGCGCCGACGGCGCCCTTTCCCCGTCCTTCCTTTTCGCCGCCCGCTCCTGGGACCGTCTCCGGACCGCGTTCGAGGGAAACGTCGATTTCCTCGAGGACGCCCCGGAGCCGCCGGTGGCCGCCGTCCGGGAGCGGATCTTCTCGTCCCTCCCGCCCGCATCGCCCGTCCCCGTGCCGTTCCCCGTCCTGTCCGCTCCCCACGGGGAAGGGGAGATGCGCCTCGCGGCGCGGCGCGTCCGGCGGTGGCTCGACGAGGCGCCGGGCGACACGGCGTTCCTCGTCGCCCGGAAAACGACTCCGGAAGCGATGGCGGACTGGGAGCGGATCGCGCGGGAGTACGGGATCGTCACGGCGGGCCGGATCGACGTCCCGCTGTCGTCCGTTCCGCCGGTGCGGCTGCTGCTTCGGATGATCGAGGCGGCGCGGGACGACTACCCGCGGCGCAAGGTGATCGACGTCCTGGCCTCGCCGTATCGGCGCATGGCCGCGGAGGACGGGCCGGTGCCGCCGCGCCCCGATCTTTGGGACATCCTTTCCCGGGAGCGGCAGGTCTTTTCCGGGAACGACTGGGAGACCCGCCTGTCGCGTCGTCCCCGCGGCCGCCGCCGGGATGAAGAGGAAGATGCGGAGGGGCGCGCCGCCCAGGTCGAGCTGCTTGCGGCGGAGGTGCGGGCGCTCCGGCGCTCCCTTTCCCCCCTGTCGGAAGCGACGGGATACGCTTCCTTGGCGCGTGCGCTGCGGGAAATTCTCGCGAGGGAGTTCCGCGTGCTCTTCGACGACGGCCCGGAGAGCGAGCGTGACCGGCGCGCGGTGGAGGAGCTGTTCGGCATGCTCGCCGACCTGGAGGGAATCCCGGACGCGCTGCTCCCCTGGCCGGGGACGCGCCTCGCGCTGGGATGGATCGCCGGACTCTTCGCAGACCGGCGCCTCTTCACGGGGGAGCGGGGAGGAATGCGGATCCCGGGGGCGGTCGTGTTCGGCGATTCCTTCGCGATGCGGGGAGTCACCGCCGACCGGGCGCTGATGCTGTCGATCGACGAGGGCTCCTTTCCCGCGCAGCTCGAGGAGGATCCGCTGCTGCCGGACGCGGAACGGGCGGAGTTGAACCGCCTGACCGCGCAGGCGGGGCTGCCGGACGCCCTGTCGCTGCGGCGGCGCAACGCCGCCGAGGAGAAGCTGCTCTTCGCCCTGCCCGCCGCGTCCGTGCGGAAGGGGATCGCGTATTCCGTGCGCCGGGCGGACTCCTCCGGCGCCGCCGGCCGCCCCTCCCGGTACCTCCTCCACCTGATGTCCCGGTTCGCCGGCCCTTCCGTCTTCTCGGAGGAGTGGGAGCGGGTCGAAGGCGCCGACGTGGAGCGGCTTCCCCGTTCCCCTTCCGCCGCCCTGGCGGGGGATGGCCCGCGGAGCGCGCGGGAGAAGGCGCTGGCAGCGTGGCTCGCCGGCGGGATCGCTCCCGCCACTGGGGTCCGGTGGAGCCGCATCCTGGGCGTTCTGGAGGCGTGGGCCGCGCGGTCCCGTGGGGAGTACGTCTATCCGGGCCCCGCCGTCCCCGTCGCTCCGCCGGAGACGCACAGCGCCTCCGCCCTCGAGGAGCTCGCCCGCTGCCCGTACCGGTATTTCCTGCGGTACCTCCTGCGTTTCGATCCACCGGAGGAGCCCGAGGAGGCGGCTTCCCTCACCTGGGCCGAGATGGGAGAGATCGCTCACGACGCCCTGCGGATCCTCGGGAAGGACGCCGCGGAGGGGAAAGGGTGGGGCGACGGCGCCGCCGCGGCGAGAAAGGCCGCCGCCCGTTTCTCCCGGGAGAACCCGGCCGGCCTGCCGGGTCTTTTCCGGATCCAGTGCCTCGGAATCGCGGCCGACGTGGAGCGGCTGGCGGAGCGCGAGCGGCTCGCCGCCGGGGAGCGCCCGGGATGGCGCGTCGAAACGGTGGAAAAATCGTTTACCGTTCCCCCTTCCGCGCTGCCGGGATTCCGCGGGCGGGTCGACCGGCTGGACCGCGGGCCGGCGGGGGAGGCCCGGGTGGTGGATTACAAGTATTCCGATCCGAAGCGGGCCGAGGTGAATCTCGAATGGCTGCTCCACGGCCTGTCCCACCAGCTGCCCGTCTACTTGGCGTGGGCACGGTCGCTCGACCCGGCGCCTCCTTCCGTATCGGCGGTCCTCTATTTCTTGAGGGGCGGCCTCGCCGCCGCGGAAGCGCCGCCGTGGGAAGCGTTCGGCGAGCGGTGGGCCGCCGCGCTCGCCGACTGGCTCTCGCTCGCCCGCGCGGGCGTCTTCCCGCCGCTCCCGCACCACCGGTATACGTACGCGCAAAGGCCGGCGCCGCGCTACTGCGAAGCGTGCCCCTTCAAGGACCATTGCCGCGTCTCGCCGGAATACGACGGATCGGAGACCGGCACCGACGCGCTCGCCGCCGCCATCTCCCGCGATCCCGCCCTGTCGGTCCTGGCCGACCACCGGCCGGAGAAGGGGTGACCGGATGCTCGAGAACCGGGAAAAGGCGGCCTCCGAGCTTCGCCGGAACCTTGCGGTCGACGCCTCCGCGGGGACCGGCAAGACGACGACGCTCGTGGCGCGGGTCACGAACCTGTTCCTGGAGCGGCCGGAGCTGCTGCCGGACGAGGCGCTCCTGCTGACTTTCACCGACAAGGCGGCGGCGGAGATGAAGGCGCGGCTGACGGAGGGCTGGGAGCGCCTGTACGCCGCAGCCCAGGAGAGCGAGGATCCGGCGGGCATCGAGGAGCGGATCCGGAGCTGGAACCGCTCGGTGCGGATCCCTCCCGCGGTTTACGGTGAGCCGGGCTCGTTCCGCCGCCGGATGGAGGAGATGGCCGACGCGGCCGGGCGGCTGTCGGTCACCACCTTTCACTCCTTCTGCGCCCGTATCCTGCGCTCTTTCCCGGCCGAGGCGGGCGTGGACCCGCGCTTCACCGTACTGCCCGACGGGGAATCGGCCGACGCCTGGAACGCGTCGTTCCGCCTGTTCCTCCGCGGCGAGTTCGGGACGGACGCCGTGTCGCCGGAATGGGAACGGATCCTCCGGAAGGAGCCGGACCCCGAAAAGGTGTGGGGGGTGATCCGGCGGCTGTGCCTGGCGCAGCGCGACCTGCTGCGCGGGGAGCCCCCGGATTTCGGGACGCCGGCCGATTTCTCGGGATTCCTCCGGCGGGAGTACCTTCCGCACGTGGCGTATTTCCGCGCGTTCACGGCGGGGATTCTGGCGCCGGACGACGACCCCGCGGCGGCGGCGTTCCGCGCCGCACTGCCGATGCTGGAGTCGTTGTGGGTTGCGGGCCACCCGGACGACCTCGACGCCGCATCGTCGCTTGCCGCCGTCGCGGACGAAGCGTTCGGCATGGACCTGCGGAAGAGCACGAGCAAGAAAAAGTTCCCCCGCCCGGAAGGACCGAAACTCGCCGAGGTCCGCGACGCGCTCCGGAAGCTCTTCTCCCAGGTCGTCGAGGTTCCTGCGGGCGACGCCGCCGCCCGGTTCCTCTTCTCGCGGGCGGGGGCCGCTCTCGAGGCGTACGAGCGGACGAAGGGAAGCGGCCTCGACTTCATGGACCTGCTGCTGCGCGCCGAGGCGCTCCTGGCGGCCGCGCCGGAGGTCGCGCGGAAGCTTTCGGCGCGGTTCCGATACATCTTCGTGGACGAGTTCCAGGACACCGATCCGCTGCAGGCGCGGATGCTGAGGATGCTGTCCTCCGGCGGCCCGCCGGGGCGGATCTTCGTCGTCGGCGACCCGAAGCAGTCCATCTACGGCTTCCGCCGCGCGGACATCCAGGTGTACGAGAAGTTCCGGGAGGAGATGAGGAAGGACGGGGGAGAGGACGTGCCGCTGTCCCGCAATTTCCGGAGCCGTCCCGACCTGCTCGCGACGCTGAACGGGCTGTTCGCGCGAGTGCTCCCGGGAGGGGAGGATTTCTCTCCGGCGTACGCCCCGGTGATCCCTCACCGGTCCGACCCCGGCGGGGGGCACCCGGTCACCCTTTACGAGCTCGGCGCGGACGCGGAAGAGTCGGAGTTCCTCGCGGCGCTGGTCGGGAGGATCGTCGGCGCGGTGAAGGTCGGCGGGCCGGACGGGACGGAGCGGCCCGCGCGGCTGCGGGACATCGCGGTTCTCTACCGGTCGGACGCTTCGGGGGAGGTGCTCTCCGGCTGCCGGAAGGCGCTTTCCGCCGCCGCGATTCCGTACATCGTCCCTTCCCGGAAGGGGTTCTTCTTCCGGCAGGAGATCCAGGACCTGCGGATCGTCCTCTCCGCCGTGGACGTCCCCGCGGATCGCTCCGCCCTCCACGCCGCGCTGAAGACCGTCTTCTTCGGGCTGTCCGACGCGGAGATCCTGCCGCTGTACGGGGACGATCCCGCCGCCGTGCCGCCCCGGACCCGGGACGCGGTCGCGCTGCTGTCCCGCCTTTCCGCGCGGAAGGAGCGGGCGTCGCTTGCGGAGCTGATCTCCGAGCTTTACCTCCAGGCGGGGGTGGATTTCGTGGCGGCGCGGCTGCCGGAAGGGG
>JBFLWB010000086.1 GCA_040758155.1 Thermodesulfobacteriota bacterium | reverse complement strand
CTCGCTTCCAGGGAAGCGACGGCGACCTCGACCTGCTCCATCGCGGAACGGAAATCGGCCGCGGAGATCCCTTCCCCTCCCGGAAGGTTGCTCTCTCCCGCGAGAGAGAAATCGAAACGGAACCTCAATCCCCCGCTCATGGATCCTCCTTTCGGTCTCCCTTCAGCCCCCCACCGGTGCCTTGTCCGCCTGGAAACGGAACCTCGGCTCCATCGCCTTCAGGCGGTCGACGATCCCCCCGTATTCCAGCTCGCTGTACGGAAGCATCGCCGGCCCGAAGAACCCCTGCCGCCGCAGCTCCTCGGATTTCGCGGACGCCTTCGAGCGGACGTGGTCCCAATACGGGTGGGCGAAGACGTCGGCGGGCTCGGTGAAGCGGCCATCCTTCATGGAGAGGGCCATGCAGGAAACGATCGGCGGCCCGTCGAAGAAGGAAGTCCCGGTGTTCTGCGGGACGGGCATCAGCGCCCCGTGGTGGCTTCCCCTCATGAACCCCGCGACGAAATGGGCGATGCCGAAGGGGGCGAGAACCTCGCCCGTCGCCGGGAAGTTCCCCTGCGTCCGGACGAGCATCACCGGGTCGTCCTTGCCCGTGTACTTCCCCGCGATGTTGTGCAGCCGGGTGGTGCTGACCGAGACCGCGATCTCCCCCGTGGCGCGCGACCGCACGGACTCGACCACGAACCGCTCCTGGTCCCGCAGGAGCGCCGCGATGTCGTACAGGTCCTCGGGGGCGTCCAGGTCGATCACGCGGTCCCCCTCCGTGTTCATGACATCCATGATTCGGAAGGTGAATCCTTTACCGACCTTCGGGGAAAGGATCAGCCCCGAGGAGACCATGGGGTCCGCGAAGCCGAGGTAGCACGGCAGGTTGTACGCCCCCGGGTCGGTCTTGTCCGCCGCGAAGAGGAGGAACGGCTCGCTGGGCCGCTCCTCGAACTCCATCTCGGCCACGGCAGGACCCATCCCCTTCACGTTTCCCGAGAAGGCGTCCTTCAGCAGGTCCTGCCCCGCGCCGTAAAGCCCCTGCCGCTTCGCCGCCGCGGTCCCCGCGAGGAAGGCGTCCCATGCGAGCTTGTGGACTTCGGCGTCTCCCGTTCCCCGCTTGTGGGACATCAGGATGGCGATATCGTCCCCGGTGAAGCCGACGAGGAAATCGATCAGGAGGTTCCCCGCCCCTCCCGTCACGTGGTTCCGGACCGTTTCGACGAGCGCCGCGCTCGGCCGGATGTGGCCGCCGATCGACCCGATGTCCGCCTTGATCACCGATAGCGTCACCTTCATGGGGACCTCCTTCCTCCCAGGCAATCTCGAGGGTTTATTGCCGCCGGTACCAGTCGACGAAACGTACGATGCCCTCCCGGATCGGGGTGCGCGGATCGTACCCGATCTCCGACTTCGCCCGCGCGATGTCCGCGAACGTGATCGGCACGTCCCCCGGCTGTGGAGGAACGAAGCGGCGCTGAGCCGGCCGGCCGCACGCCTTCTCCAGCAGCGACACCAGTTCGGACAGGGAGATCGTTTCGGATTCCCCCAGGTTGTAGACGCGGTACCCGGGCGGCGCATCGAGCGCCCCGAGCACCCCGGAGACGATGTCGTCGATATAGGTGTAGTCCCTGCGGGACGACCCGTCCCCGTAGAGGTCGACCTCCTTCCCTTCGAGGATGCGGCGCGTGAACTTGCGGATGGCCATCTCGGGGCGCTGCCGCGGGCCGTACACCGTGAAAAAGCGCAGCGCGGCGATGTTCATGCCGTAAAGGTGGCAGTACGTGTGGCACAGAAGCTCCCCGGCCTTCTTCGTCGCCGCGTACGGGCTCACCGGGTGGTCCACGAAGTCGTCCTCCGAGAAGGGGACCTTCGTGTTTCCCCCGTAGACGGACGAGGAGGATGCGAACAGGATCCTCCGGACGCCGCGCTCCCGGGCCCACTCGAGCACCCGGATCGTCCCGGCGACGTTCACGTCCGCATAGCCCGCAGGATCGGCCACCGAGGGGCGGACGCCCGCCTTCGCCGCGAAGTGCAGGACCGCGTCCGGCCGTACGCCGCCACCCCAGCCCGCGAGGGCTTCCCCGTCCCGGATATCCCCTTCCAGGAGGGAGAACCCCGGCCTTTCCCTGAGAACGGAAGCGTTCATCTCCTTGAGAGCGCGGTCGTAGAATGGATCGAAATTGTCGAGGCCGAAGACCCGGTCGCCGCGGGAGAGCAGCGCCTCCGCCGCGTGTGATCCGATGAAGCCTGCGACTCCGGTGACGAACACATTGAGGGACATGCCTCAATACTACCGCAGAACCGGAACCGCTTGACAGGGTTCCGCGCCGCGGAAAACAATATGCGCTCCACATCCGCCGCGGGAGGCCGACCATGTTCGATAAAGCGCTGGAGGGAAACCGCGAAGCCATCTACGCGATCCTCGGCTCCGCCCCTCCGTCGAAGAACGCCCTCTCCCCGTCGCTGGGCTCGGCGTTCATGGTCGCGCCGGGGTTGCTCGTCACCTCCGCCCGCTGCCTGCGCGACGACATGAAACCGGACAATCCGCCGATAGAAGGGCTCCGCGTGATCCGCGCCCCCGACATCGGGAAGAAGGCGGAACCGGTCACGGTCGTGGCCGCAAACGAAAGGAAGGACCTCGCCCTCCTCCGGATCGATTCCCCCCGCTCCTCCACCTGCCTCCGGCTGCTCGACCGGCAGGTCCCGCTCGGAACGCATTGCGGCACGGCGGGGTTCCCCCGGATCGCGATCGATCACGCCCCCTCGTCCGCCGTCTCCCTCATCGAGCTGTTCCAGGGAGCGGACATCTCTTCCTACGTGAGCACTACCGGAACGGACGGCCATCCCGAATCCAGGTACGAGACGGACGGCTCTCTGTACGGCGACCCCTCGGGAAGCCCCGGCTTCGTGGAATCCGGGGAGGTGTTCGGCATGTTCCACATCCCCGCCGCCCCCTCTCCCCCCGATGTCTCCGTCTGGGTGCCATCGATGGTCATCCTCGCGTTTCTGAACGCGAATGCGATCAGGGTCTGACGACCCAACAATGGTCTGGATTCTCCGTGACCGGTCGCATATAATCCTGGGACGGCTTGAGGTCGAACGGCGGCATAGCCAAGTGGTAAGGCAGAGGACTGCAAATCCTTTATCCCCCGGTTCGAATCCGGGTGCCGCCTCCATTTTTCACAAAGCGCAGAACCGGCAGAACCGGGACGTTCCTTAGAACTTCCGCAAAAGTGGGACAGAGATCCAGAGAGAGAAACCCTGAACCGAAGAAATGGAGGGCGCAAAGAACCAGGACGTTCATGAGAAGCCCTACAAATACTGCCTGTCAGCCTTCTCACGAACGTCCCGGTTCTTTACCCCCATCACCCTGCATCTCTGTCCCTGTTCTGCGGAAGTTCTCAGGAACGTCCCGGTTCTTACGTTTTTCCTTTCGCCCGGGTGGCGGAATTGGCAGACGCACGGGACTTAAAATCCCGAGGCCCTTAAAGCCGTGTGGGTTCGATTCCCACCCCGGGCACCACCCATTTCTTTCGGTATGGTGGTTCCTCCGCGGTGGGAATCGAACCCAAGGCGCCGCCGACCGACCAGGGAGGAAAAGCGGCCATGGATGGCCGGGAGCGGCCCCGGGCACCACTATACCGTTTCCACTTCCACCCTCGGCAGCCGCACAGTGAA
>JBFLWB010000085.1 GCA_040758155.1 Thermodesulfobacteriota bacterium | reverse complement strand
CGCGGAAATTTGCGTCGATGACGTCGCGGATCCGCGCCACCTGGTCCTCGGTCAGCGTGTTCGTCCGGAGATCGGGGGACACGCGCGCCTCCTCGAGGATCTTCAGCGCGGCGGTCGGGCCGATCCCGTAGATGTACGTCAAGGCCGTCCCGATCTTCTTGTTCTTGGGAATGTCCACTCCCGCTATACGTGCCAAGCGTCTCCTCCTTATCCCTGGCGCTGCTTGTGCTTCGGGTTTTCGCAGATGATCCGAACGACGCCCTTCCGCCGGACGACTTTGCACTTGGCGCAGAATTTCCGCACCGATGGCCTGACTTTCATCTTCTTCCCCTTTTCACTTCGAACGATAAATAATCCGCCCGCGGGTCAGGTCGTACGGGGTCAACTGGACGGTGACCCGGTCCCCCGGCAGGATCTTGATGAAGTGCATCCGCATCTTCCCCGATATGTGGGCGAGCACCTTCATCTTGTTGTCGAGTTCCACCCGGAACATTGCGTTCGGAAGGGGCTCGATCACGGTGCCTTCGATCTCTATCGCTTCTTCCTTTGGCATATATTCCTTTTTTATAGAATATTTGTCCGCATTATTTCACGGAACGCTTAATATTTCCGGTTCCTTCTCCGTTACGGCGATCGTGTGCTCGAAATGCGCCGACCGGGTGTTGTCCCGGGTGACCACCGTCCACCCGTCCGTCAGCACCTTCACCGGCCAGTCGCCCGCGTTGACCATGGGCTCGATCGCCAGCGTCATCCCCGGGTGCAGCCGGGGCCCGGTGCCGCGGCTGCCGAAATTCGGCACCTGGGGTTCCTCGTGCATCGACTGCCCGATCCCGTGGCCCACGAATTCCCGGACGACGGAGAACCCCGCCTTCTCCACGACCGACTGCACCGCCTCGGAGATGTCGCCCAGCCGGTTCCCTGACCGCGCGGCTCCGATTCCTGCGAACAGCGACCTTTCCGTGGTCTCGAGGAGCCGCCGCGACTCGGCGTCGATCTCCCCCACCGCGAAGGTCTTCGCCGCGTCGCCGTAATAGCCGTCGAGGACCACCCCGAAATCGACGCTGAGGATGTCGCCCTCCCGGACCACGCACTCCTTCGACGGGATCCCGTGCACCACCACGTTGTTCAGGGAGGCGCAGAGGTGCGCGGGGTAGCCGTGGTAGCCCTTGAAGGCGCTCCGGACTCCGCACCGCCGGATGTACCGGTCCGCGAACTCCTCGAGCTCCCAGGTCGTGACCCCGGGAAGGATCAGCGGCTTCACTTCTTCAAAGAACCGCCCTACGACGGCGCCCGCGCGCCGCATCGCCTCGATCTCCTGAGGCGACTTGATCAGGATCATCCCTTACCGGAGGATCTTGACGATCTTGTCGTAGATGGCGTCAATTTCCCCGGATGCCATGACCGACCGGATCTTCCCGGTGCCCCTGTAATAGTCGAGCAGCGGCGCGGTCGACCGGTTGTAGTTGTCGAGCCGCTTCCGGATGGTCTCTTCCCTGTCGTCGTCGCGCTGTACGAGCTCCGCCCCGCACTTGTCGCACTTCCCCTCCCGCTTCGGGAGGTGGAACTTCACGTGGAACATCGCGCCGCAACCGGTGCAGGTGCGCCGCCCGCAGAGTCGCTCCATCAGCTCCTCGGGATCGACCTCGAGCGACAGGACGAACCGGATCTCCTTCCCCAGCTCCTTCGCCACCCGGTCCAGCGCCTCCGCCTGGGGGATCGTGCGGGGGAAGCCGTCGAGGATGAACCCGCCCGCGCAGTCGTCCTTGGCGAGGCGCTCCTTCACGATGCCGATGACGACTTCGTCGGGGACCAGCCCGCCCGCGTCCATGAAGGCCTTCGCCTTCCGCCCCAGCTCCGTGCCGTTTTTCACGGCTTCGCGCAGCATGTCCCCGGTGGAGATCTGCGGGATGGAGAAGGCCTCCGTGATCTTCTTCGCCTGGGTCCCCTTCCCCGCGCCCGGGGGGCCCAGCAGGATGATCCCCGTCATCGTCCTACCCTCTCCTCCCCTTGATCTTTCCCTTCTTGAGGAACCCTTCGTAATGGCGGGTGATCAGGTGCGACTCGATCTGCTGGATCGTGTCCATCGCCACGCCGACGACGATCAGGAGCCCCGTTCCGCCGAAATAGAAGGGGACGTTGAACCGCGAGATGAGGATGCTGGGCAAAACGCAGATCACGGAGACGTAGAGCGCCCCTCCGAGGGTGATCCGGGTCAGGATCTTGTC
>JBFLWB010000084.1 GCA_040758155.1 Thermodesulfobacteriota bacterium | reverse complement strand
CCTCCCGTGGTCCGGAGCGAGATGCCGAAGGAACTCGCCCCCGGGCGGAAGTTCGTCTACCGGATCGAGGCGGAGGATCCGGACGGGGACGCGCTGGCATACACGCTGAAGAGCGGCCCGCCGGGAATGTCTCTTTCCGGAAACGTGCTGGAATGGCAGGTTCCCGACGGCTTCCTCGGGCAGGAGGTCGCGGCGGTAGTCGAAATCTCCGACGGCCGGGACAGCCGGACCGTTCAGAACATCACGATGACGATCCAACCTCCCCGGTGAACGCGGGCATGGAGGGAACATGAGCAGCGGGAAAGGTTTTCTTGCCGGCATCCTGATCGCGGCGTCGCTCGCCGCCGCCTCCGCCGCCTTCGCGGACGGCGAATTCCAGCTCTTCGATAAACGGAAAGCCGTGGTCGAGAAGGGGAAGCTCATCCTGATCGGCAGGAGCGGGGATCGGAAGGCCGCGCCTCCCGGCAGGTATGACACCCGGGACGGAAGATACACCATCTTCGTCCGGGAAGACGGGATCCAGGTCCGGGACCGCACCAAAGAGCTCCAGTAATATCCTCCGGGGCGCGGCGGCAGGTGTCCGCCGCGCCCCGGCCCCCGAAAATATTGAATCGACGGCCGCGGCCGGGCTCGTATAGTATTTCCCATCATGAAAGAGCGCAGAAAGACCCGGCGCATCCGCGTCGGCGGCGTGCCCGTGGGCGGGGGGTCCCCCGTTTCCGTCCAGAGCATGACCAACACGGACACCCGGGATGTTCGCGCCACGCTCGCGCAGATCCGGTCGCTGGCCCGGGAGGGGTGCGAGATCGTGCGCGTCGCCGTCCCCGACGGGCCTTCCGCTGAGGCGTTCCGAAGGATCCGCGAGCGCTCTCCGCTCCCGGTGATCGCCGACATCCACTTCGACCACCGGCTGGCGCTCGCCTGCGCCGACGCCGGGGCGGACGCCCTGCGGATCAATCCCGGGAACATCGGGGGGGAGAAGAACACGATCGAGGTGCTGCGCGCCGCCCGGGCGAACCGGATCCCGGTCCGGATCGGCGTGAACTCCGGCTCCGTGGAGAAGGACCTTCTCGCGAAGCACGGCGGGCCCACACCGGAGGCGCTGGTCGCCAGCGCCGCCCGGTACCTCAGGATCTGCGAGAAGGCCCGCTTCCACGCGCTCAAGTTCTCCCTGAAGGCGTCCGGCGTAGCGACGACCATCGGGGCCTACCGCCTGTTCTCCCGCCGGTTCGACTATCCTTTGCACGTGGGGGTCACGGAAGCCGGGACGAGCTTCTCCGGCACGGTGAAATCCGCGGTCGGGATCGGCGCCCTGCTGGCGGAGGGGATCGGCGATACGATCCGCGTCTCCCTGACCGGGCCGCCGGAGGAGGAGGTCCGGGTGGGGTGGGAGATCCTGAAAGCCCTCGGGCTGCGCCGGCGGGGGCCGGATTTCGTCTCCTGCCCGACCTGCGCGCGCGCCGCCATCGACGTCGCGGGGATCGCCATGGAGGTCGAGCGGCGGCTGTCGGACCTGAGCGCCCCGCTGAAGGTCGCCGTGATGGGATGCGCCGTGAACGGGCCGGGCGAGGCGAGGGAGGCCGATGTGGGAGTCGCCGGCGGGAAGGGCGAGGGGCTGATCTTCCTCAAGGGGGAGGTCGTGAGGAAAGTGAAGGAGAAAGACATCGTCGCCGAGGTCGTCCGCACCGCGCGGAGACTTGCGGGCGAAAAAAGGAGCGGCACGTGATCCGTTATACCCGGTACCTGATGCCCACCACCAAGGAAACTCCCTCCGACGCGGAGGTCGTCAGCCACCGGCTGATGCTGCGCGGCGGGTTCATAAGGAAGGTCGCCTCCGGGATCTACAACTACCTGCCGGCGGGGCTGAAGGTCCTGCGGAAAGTGGAGCGGATCATCCGGGAGGAGATGGATCGGGCGGGCGCCCAGGAGGTGCTGATGCCCGCGGTGGTACCGTCCGAGCTGTGGAAGGAAAGCGGCCGGTGGGACGCCTACGGGAAGGAGCTGCTCCGGTTCAAGGACCGCGCGGACCGGGAGTTCTGCCTGGGGCCGACCCACGAGGAGGTGGTCACCGACCTCGTCCGGCGGGAGATCCGGTCGTACCGGCAGCTCCCGATGAACCTCTATCAGATCCAGGAC
The DNA here is from genome assembly GCA_040758155.1 of Thermodesulfobacteriota bacterium. Classification (NCBI taxonomy): domain Bacteria; kingdom Pseudomonadati; phylum Thermodesulfobacteriota; species Thermodesulfobacteriota bacterium. The sequence continues at coordinate 6,382 of JBFLWB010000084.1, read as the reverse complement.
AAGTTCCGCGACGAGATCCGCCCGCGCTTCGGGCTGATGCGGGGGCGCGAGTTCTTCATGAAGGACGCCTACTCCTTCGACATCGACGAGGAGGGAGCGAAGGAGTCGTACCGGAAGATGTACGACGCGTACTGCCGGGTCTTCCGCCGGATGGGGCTCGATTTCCGGGCCGTCGAGGCCGACACCGGCAACATCGGCGGCTCGAGCTCTCACGAGTTCATGGTGATCGCCGACTCGGGCGAGGACGCGATCGTTTCCTGCGCTTCCTGCGCCTACGGGGCGAACGTGGAGAAGGCGGAGTGCCTCCCTCCGGAAGAAGGAACCGTCGGCCCGAAAGAACCGGGCCCCGCGCGGAAAGTCTCCACCCCTTCGATGCGGACCATCGAAGAGGTGTCGGGATTCCTCGGGATCCCGCCCGGGGCGCTGATCAAGACGCTGCTCTTCGAGACCTCCGTCGGCGACGTGGCCGTGCTGGTCTCCGGCGCTTTCGGGATCAACGAGATCAAGGTGCGCAACTTCCTGGGCGCCGAGTGGGTGCGGCTGGCCGAGGAGCCGAAGGTTCGCGAGCTCACCGGGGCGCCGTCGGGATTCGCAGGGCCGGTCGGCCTTTCCGTCCGGACGATCGCAGACCTTTCGGTGCGGGCGATCGCGTCCGGCGCCACGGGGGCCAACGAGAAGGACGCTCACCTGGTGGACGTGGTCCCCGGGAGGGATTTCACTCCGGAGGCGTACGCCGACCTGCGGGTCGTGGGAGAAGGGGACGCCTGCCCCCGATGCGGCGGCGGGCTCCGGGTGTCCCGCGGGATCGAGGTGGGGCACGTCTTCCGGCTGGGGACGAAATACAGCGAGGCGATGCGCGCGGTCTGCCTCGACGCCGACGGCCGGGAGCAGGTCATCGCCATGGGATGCTACGGTATCGGGGTCGGCCGGACAGCCGCGGCCGCGATCGAGCAGAACCACGACGACGACGGGATCGTCTGGCCGATCTCCATCGCTCCGTTCGAAACGGTCATCATTCCGGTGAACGTGAAGAACGCCGACGTGGCGTCCGCCGCTGAGAAACTGGCCTCCGATCTCGACGCGAGCGGAGTGGAGGTGCTCCTGGACGATCGAGACGAGCGGCCCGGGATCAAGTTCAAGGACGCCGATCTCGTGGGCATCCCCGTGCGCGTCACCCTGGGGGAGAAGAACGTCGCCGCCGGGTTCGGGGAGCTTCGCGACCGGAAGACGGGGGAGACGATCCGGGTCGAGCTGCCGAAGCTCGCGGAGAGCGTCCTCAAGATGGTGGCCCGGAAGAAGGCCGAGTGTTCCGCATGAAGGACCGGATCGTAATCGCCCTCGACACCGACTCGCCCGGGACGGCGCTGGCGACCGTCCGCTCGCTCTCCGGGGAGGTCGGGCTGTTCAAGGTGGGGATGGAGCTCTTCCCCCGGGGGGGGCCGGATCTGGTCCGGCGCATCCGCGAGTCGGGGCACGGCGTCTTCCTCGACCTGAAGTTCCACGACATCCCGAACACCGTCGCGGGGGCGGTCCGCTCGGCCGCGGAACTGGGCGTGCGATTCGCCACCGTGCACGCTTCGGGGGGACGGGCGATGTTGGCGGCGGCGGCGGAGGCGGCTGCGGGGACCGGGACGACCCTCCTCGCGGTGACGGTGCTGACGAGCCTCGACGACGCAGACCTGGCCGACGTGGGCTTCTCCCTGAAAGCAGGCGATGCGGTCCTTCGGATGGCGGAGCTCGCGGCGGCGGCGGGGATCGGGGGGATCGTCTGCTCGGCGAACGAGGTCGCGGCCGTACGCGCCCGCCTGGGGAAGGACGCTGTCCTGGTCACGCCGGGAGTGCGGATGCCGGGCGGCGAGGCGGGCGACCAGAAGCGGGTGGTGACCCCCGGCGACGCCGTCCGGCGCGGGGCGGACTACATCGTGGTCGGACGGCCCGTCACCCGGGCCGCGGACCCGAAGGCCGCCGCGCGGGAAATCGCCGAGGCGATGCGCCGGGGCGCGGAAGGATGAGAGGGGGCGGCACGGCACCCTCGGTCGTATGGGTCACCGGAAGGCACCCCGTGGAGGAGCTGCTCCGGTCGAAGACGCAGTCCGCAAGGAAGGTTCTGCTCTCCGTCGCCGTCCCGCCGGAAATCCGCGCCCGCGTCGAGCGGATGGCGAAGGAACTGGCGCTGCCCTGCCAGACATGCCCGCGGGAGGAATGGGAGCGCAGGACCGGAGAGAGGGAAGGAGGAGGGATCGCGGCGGAGGTCGCCGGATTCCGGTACGCCGACATCGAGGATTGGCTTCCGTCGCTGCCGGAGCGGTCGAGGGCGTTCCTGCTGGACGGCGTCACGGATCCGCAGAACCTGGGGGCGATCCTCCGGAGCGCGCGGGCCTTCTCATTCGACGGGGTGGTGATCCCCGCCGACCGCTCCTGCCCGGTCACGGGATCGGTCTTCCGCGCTTCGGCCGGCGCGGCCGCCCACGTCCCCGTCGTGCAGGTGAAGAACCTCGTCCGCGCGATCGAGCGGATGCAGGAGTCCGGCTTCTGGGTCTACGCGGCGGAAGGGAAGGGCGGGACCGAGCTCACGGAGTTCCGGCCGGCCGCGAGAACTGCGGTCGTCCTCGGCAGCGAGGAGAAGGGAATCCGGCGGCTGGCGCTGGAGAGATGCGACGGGGCGGTCCGGATCGGCATGGCCCCCGGCGTGGATTCGCTGAACGTTTCCGTCGCCGCCGGGATCATCGCCCACGCAATGGGGAAACCTCAGGAAAACCGTTGACTTCACGGACCGTTTCGTGGGGATAATCCTTGAATCCGCGGGTGGGAGGGCCGACGTAGCTCAACGGCAGAGCGTCTGATTTGTAATCAGATGGTTGGAGGTTCAACTCCTCTCGTCGGCTCCACGAACCCGGACGATCCTACCGCTCGATTTTCCACCCGTCGTCGTAATTCCTGAAATAAATGTTTGCCGTATTGGTTTTCTTCAATACATTTTCATGGTATTTGCAGTTTTGATCGATGCAGAACCTGGAATAATACGGCTCTATCGGCTCCCTGATGATTGTATAAGTTACAACCGCCATATTGTTCCTCCTGTCTTCCAGTATGTTCGTCACGTTTCCTATGGCGGTCCTTACGACGGATACGTTGATGTTGAAGTTCGATTCTTTGCGATAGTGCGTTATGACGCCGACCTCCCTCCCGGCGTCGTCCAGCGCGGAATAGACGTCCATGTCTGGACCCGATCGCTTCTTGTGTATGTTCCGGGTATTTAACAAATCCCTGATGTTCGCTCCCAGGCCGGTGGAATCCCGCACGCCTTCCAGGTACAACGTTTCCAGCTTCGGGGAATGATATTTCGTCAACTCGTTGAAGGCGTATTGGTTCGTCAACCGGGCGGAACAGGAGCAGGCGAAACCGATGCACAGGATCGTCGTCAAAACAACGGGCTGTCGCTTCATCGCATCCCTCTTTCCCGGAGGATCCCTCCGCGCCCCGGTTCCCGGCGGCGGAATCTCCGGAATTATGGGTTCACGGCGGGACCCGCGTCAACGGGAAGAATGTATTGACACGATTCTCGGCATCGTGGTAATTCTAATTGCTTTCAGGAAAGCGACTGTTCTTTCTAATGCGAAGATAAGCCGGCACGGAACGACCCCGTTCCCTGCACGCGGCGCGGCGACAAGTGGAGGGGTACCCGAGTGGCCAAAGGGGGCAGACTGTAAATCTGCTGGCATCGCCTACGGAGGTTCAAATCCTCCCCCCTCCACCATCCATATTCTTTCCGGTTGCGGGCGCGCGTACGAAATCCCGTTCAAAACCGCTTGACTGCCTTAATATATCGGGTAAACTTTAAAGTTTGCGGAACAAGCGGGCGTAACTCAATTGGTAGAGTCACAGCCTTCCAAGCTGTTGGTCGCGGGTTCGATTCCCGTCGCCCGCTCCATTTTTTTTACGGCGTCGCATGACGCCCACGTAGCTCAGTTGGCAGAGCGCGTCCTTGGTAAGGACGAGGTCACCAGTTCAATCCTGGTCGTGGGCTCCACTATCGATACTTGACGGACTTCCATTTTTCCCAAGGAGAGCCACACATGTCCAAGCAGAAATTCGAGCGTACGAAGCCGCACGTGAACATCGGCACGATCGGTCACGTGGATCACGGCAAGACGACGTTGACGGCGGCGATCACGAAGGTGCTGTCGTCCCGCGGGATGGCGGATTTCGTGGCGTTTGACCAGATCGACAAGGCGCCGGAGGAGCGGGAGCGGGGGATCACGATCGCGACGGCGCACGTGGAGTACCAGACCAAGACGCGGCACTATGCGCACGTGGACTGCCCGGGTCACGCCGACTACATCAAGAACATGATCACGGGCGCGGCGCAGATGGACGGCGCGATCCTGCTGGTATCGGCGGCGGACGGTCCGATGCCTCAGACGCGGGAGCACATTTTGTTGGCGCGCCAGGTGGGCGTTCCGTACATCGTGGTGTTCATGAACAAGGTGGACATGGTGGACGATCCGGAGCTTTTGGACCTGGTGGAGCTGGAGGTCCGGGAGCTGTTGACCAAGTACGAGTTTCCCGGGGACAAGACTCCGATCATCCGCGGGGCGGCGACGAAGGCGTTGGCGTGCGGCTGCGGGAAGGACGACTGCGCGAACTGCAAGTGCGTGCTGGAGCTGATGGACGCGGTGGACTCTTACATTCCGCAGCCGGAGCGCGCGGTGGACAAGCCGTTCCTGATGGCGATCGAGGACGTGTTTTCGATATCGGGTCGCGGGACGGTGGTGACGGGTCGCGTGGAGCGCGGGGTGGTGAAGGTGGGCGACGAGGTGGAGATCATCGGTTTGCGGGACACGCAGAAGACGGTGGCCACGGGCGTGGAGATGTTCCGCAAGCTGTTGGATCAGGGTCAGGCGGGCGACAACATCGGCGTGCTGCTTCGGGGGACGAAGAAGGACGAGGTGGAGCGCGGTCAGGTGCTGGCGAAGCCGGGCTCGATCACTCCGCACAAGAAGTTCAAGGCGTCGGCGTACATCCTGACGAAGGAGGAGGGCGGCCGTCACACGCCGTTCTTCAACGGATATCGCCCGCAGTTCTATTTCCGGACGACGGACGTGACGGGGGTCGGGACGTTGCCGGAGGGCGTGGAGATGGTGATGCCGGGGGACAACATCCAGATGTCGGTGGAGCTGATCACCCCGGTGGCGATGGAGAAGGAGCTGCGGTTCGCGATCCGCGAGGGCGGCCGGACCGTCGGCGCCGGCGTCGTCGCGGAAATCCTGGAGTAGCTTCTTAAGAAGGAGAGGAAGGCGAGATGCGCGACATCATCATCCTGGCTTGCGCCGACTGCAAGAACAGGAACTATACGACGACCAAGAACAAGAAGACGACGCCCGACAAGCTCGAGCTGAAGAAATACTGCCCGGCCTGCCGGAAGCATACGGCGCACAAAGAGACCAAGTAGGCGGGGCAAGGGGGCGAAGGCCAGTAGCTCTAACGGCTAGAGCAGCGGACTCCAAATCCGCGGGTTGGGGGTTCGAATCCCTCCTGGCCTGCCATCCTTTTTTCGGGATAGGGGAGTTTCCCGGTTATGGCGAAAACGTTCAAGGACAGGTTGATGGAGCGGCTGCCGGGCACGCGCACGGCATCGGAGGAGAGCAGGGCCGTCGCGTCTTCCGCGGGATTCCTCGAGAAGGCGAAGACGTTCCTCCAGGAGTTCAAGACCGAGATGAAGAAGGTCTCCTGGCCGGCGCGGAAGGAAACCATGTCGTCCACCGCGGTGGTCATCGTGACCGTGCTGATCATCGTCCTCTTTCTGGGGCTGGTGGACTTCGCCCTCGGCCGGATCGTGCAGTCCGTCCTGAGCTATTAACCCTCCAAAGAGGAACCAATGGGGAAACAGTGGTTCGTCGTCCATACCTATTCGGGGTATGAGAAAAAGGTCAGGGAATCGCTGTTGAACCGCATCGCCACGGAGGGGATGCAGGAACGGTTCGGAGATGTCCTGATCCCGGCGGAAACGGTCGTCGAGATGCGGAAGGGGAAGAAGAAGACCGGGACGCGCAGCTTCTTCCCGGGCTACCTGCTGGTCAACATGGAGCTCGACGAGTCGACCTGGCACCTGGTCCGGCACACCCCCAAGGTCACGGGCTTCGTCGGGGGGCAGCACCCGGCCCCGATTCCCGAGGCCGAGGTCGATGAGATCAAGTCCCAGATGATCGAGGGGCGGCTGAAGCCCAAGCCGAAGATCTCCTTCTCGGAAGGGGAGAACGTGCGGGTGATCGACGGCCCCTTCTCCAATTTCAGCGGGACCGTCGACAGCATCAAGCCCGACAAGGGGAAGGTGGTCGTGCTGGTCTCCATCTTCGGCAGGGCAACCCCGGTGGAGCTCGAT
>JBFLWB010000083.1 GCA_040758155.1 Thermodesulfobacteriota bacterium | reverse complement strand
GAAGGTCGTCGCCGTCAGCTTCGCTACGGTGAAATCCGCACGCCGCATCGGTATAGTTTAATCATTCGCGCGGGAGGTGTGTCGGTATGCCATACGTGAACATCCGGATCACGAAAGAGGGGGCGACAGCCGAACAGAAAGCGGCGCTCATCAAGGGGGCCACGCAGCTTCTGGTCGACGTGCTGAAGAAGAATCCGCAGACGACCGTCGTGGTGATCGACGAGGTCGAGACCGATAACTGGGGGGTCGGCGGAGAGTCGGTGACGGTCCGAAGGAAGCGGGGCATGTAAAAAGGAGAGGGGGGTGTCCCGCGCCCCCCTCCCCGTGTTCCCTACGCCGCGATGCGGAATCGGCCGATGAGCCGCTGCAGGTCGTCGGCGAGCTTCGAGAGCTGGACCGCCGCCGCGGTGGACTCCTGCGCTCCGTCGGCGGTCTGCTGGACGACGTTGGAGATGTTGAGCATGCTCCGGCTGATCTCGCTGGTGGTGGCGGTCTGCTCCTCGGCCGCGGTGGCCACCTGGTGCACCTGACCCGACACCTCGTTGATCTGCCGGAGGATCTCCTGGAGCGCCTCGCCCGAGCGGGCCGCCTCCGCGGTGCCCCCTTCCACTTCCTTGACGCCTTCCTCCATGGCGGCCACGGCGACCCGGGTCCCTTCCTGGATGGCCTGGATCATCGCCCCGATCTCGCTGGTCGCCTTCGTCGTGCGCTCGGAAAGCGCGCGGACCTCGTCGGCGACGACGGCGAACCCGCGCCCCTGGTCGCCGGCGCGCGCGGCCTCGATGGCGGCGTTGAGCGCCAGCAGGTTGGTCTGGTCCGCGATCTCCTGGATGGTGCTGATGATCGCCCCGATCTGGCGCGATTGGACGCCGAGGTTCTCTATGGTCTTTGCGCTGTCGTGCACCCGGCCGGCGATCCGTCCCATGACTTGAACGGTCCGGTTGACGACTTCGACGCCGGCCTGCGCGGCATGGCTCGCCTCCTGCCCCTCCTTCACGGCCACCTGGCAGCTCCTCGCGATGTCCTTGGAAGTGGCGGCCATCTCCTCGCCCGCGGTCGCCACGGCGCCGGACTGGTTCGCGACCTCCCGCGCGCCCGTGGTGATCCGTTCCGAGTTCGTCGTCAGTTGCGTGGCCGCCGAAGCGACCTGCTGCGAAGCGGAGCCGACCTGGCCGATCAGGTTCCGCAGGCTGCCGATCATTTCGACGAAAGAGGCGGAGAGCTGCCCGATCTCGTCCTTCGAGGAGACGGTCATGTCGACGCTGAGGTCGCCCTCCGCGATCCGCCCGGCCTTCGACGCCATTTCCCGGACCGGCCGGCTGATCGAGCGGGACAGGAGCAGCCCCAGGACGACCGCCAGGACGATCCCGGCGACGGTGAGGGCGATGCTCGAGCGCACGGCGAAGTTCCCGCTTCGCGCGCCGTCCTCGTTCTTTTTGGCGGCGGATTTCGACTTCAGGTCCCGGATCCCCGTGATCCCCCCCGCGATGGCTCGAGCCGCATCCTGGTGGTCCGATCCGTCCAGGACGGCGATCCCTTCCTTCACGCTGCCTTCCCGCGCGGCGGTCAGGATCCGGTCCTTCCAGCCGGCGTACTTTTCCAGCCCCGCCATCAGGTCGGTGTAAACCTCCCTCTGGTCGGCGAACTTGATCAGCCCCGCGGCGTCGAACTCCTTGAGCTCCGTCACGACCTTCCGGTACGTCTCCTCCGCCGTGGCGGAGTGCTTCGCGGCTTTGCCCGCGTCGCCTTCGCTCAGCAGGGAGTTCCGGAGCTCCACCTGAAGGTCCTGGAAGCGGAGCGAGATGTCTCCCAGCATCTGGATGGGGACCAGGTTGCGTTCGTAGATCTGCTTCTGCAGCGCGAGCGCGTCCCGGGTGGTGCTTGCGCCGATCCATCCGACGATCCCTGCGATAGCGGCCACGGCGCAGAAGCCCGCCATGAGTTTTTTCGCGATGCCGAGGTTGCGGAACCAGTGCATTTCAACCCTCCGGATGAAGAGGAATCAGTTTGATGAGTGCTTATCGGAGGCTTCGGATGAATCTTTAATGCGAAGGGATGTCCGTTAAAATTCCGGGCCCGGTACGATAATTAAAGGACCAGCACGCCCACCTTCATCCGCTCTCCGGCGATCGTCACGCTCACGCGGACCCTGGAGCATTGGATCCGATACCGGGCGGGAAGGGGTGCGGACTCCCACGGAACGCCCCGGAGCGCCGCAAGGAGGGCGGGCGATTCCGAGGCGATTTCGATCCCCCCGGCTTCTCCGGAAGGCAGGATTCCGATGTCGACGATGGCGCTGCCGCCTTCCGCCAGGGCGGCGGACGGCAGTGCGGAGCGCAGCACTCCTTCGAATCCCTTCGGCGCGCTGCGGCAGTAGCTCGACGTTTTCGCCATCGCCTCCCGCATGCGGGCCATCCGGGCGAAGTCATCATTTCCGACGATCCGGATGGGAACGTACGCCGAAGGCGCCGCGGCGGCTTCCTGATCCACGACCTGCGAAGCGGAGACGGGAGGTTCCTCCTTGCGGGCGACCGTTTGGACGGCCTCCGCCCGTTTCTCCCCGATGATGGCTTCCGGTGCAGGCGTCGGCGCGGCGCGAGGCGGCGCCGGGACGGGCAGGTCGACCAGGACCGCCGCCCACGTGGCCGCCGGGCGGATGGATGCGGCCGTCGTCTGGCGGGCGGGCGACGCCCACGCCAGCGCGAACAGGTGGAGGGCCAGCGACAGCAGGATGTATTTCTTCATTCCGGCGCACATATCCGTATCTATTCATCGGCTGGGCCGCCGGATTTCTTCAGAAGAACGGTTCTCCCTAAAGTTCGCCCGCCGGAATGCCGATACTTGTCGGGAATGTTTTTTATTCATTTCCGTGGAGGAGGAGGAAGAGATGCGGCGGAAGGGGATCCTCTTGTTGGCGGTCCTGGCGGCGGCAACCGTATTTGCGCTATCGGGATGCGGAGGGGGCGGGGGCTCGACCGCGGCGCCGCCGGCATCGACCCCGAGCGGCTCGGTGGAGGGGAAGGCGAAATGAAGACGACAATGGGGAAAAAGGGATTGACCTGCTTCTTCGCGCTTTTGGTCTCCCTGCTCCTTGCGGGGCCCGTTTCCGCCGCAGTGGTGGGGGGCGGCCTGTCCGAAACGTTGCCGCTTTCGCCGGACACCGCGTACACCATCACGCTCCAGCGGCTGACTTCCACCGGGACGCTGCAGACGCTCGAGACCACGACCGGCACGACCGACGCCGACGCGGTCCTGTCCTTCACGCTGACCAACGTGCCGACGAAGGACGAGGCGAACTTCATCATCCTGACGGTCACGGACAACACCGGCGCCGTCGTCCGGAAAGGCGTAGCGCCGGCGCCTCCCCCGGGCGACAACAACGCGACCGGCCTGAACTACCTTTCGACGAAGCAGGCGGACGCGCTGATCCGCGCCGCCGAGATCGTCGGCACCGACGACCCGATCGTGGCGGCGTACCTCTTCATCATTCTCCGGACGCCGAACCTGACGGCGGACGACATCGAAAACATCGCGCAGCTCGGCGTCGACGCGCTGACGGCCACGAACCTCGGGTTCGAGAGCTTCCTCCTGTCCCACGGAGTCTCCGCCGCCCAGCTCGACTCGCTGAAGGGGTGCCTCATCTATAATCCGGATCCGACCGCCAAGACGCTGCGCGACTTCGGCCGGAACTTCTTCAACGCGGTGGAGGCGGCCACCGAAGCGCAGGCTTCCGAGGAGATGCAGAAGGCGGGCGGTTTCGTGGCCGAGATCTTCCTCGACGCGGCGGCCTGCTCCGGGGTCGACCCCGGCAAGATCCTGGCGGCCCATAACGCGGCCGGCGACGGGGCGGACGCGGGGGGCCACATGGCGCTCCTGCCGAACGGCGTGCTCTCCAGCATCGAGACCGCGATGACCACCTTCAACCGGCGGATCGCCATCGTCCGGATCACGGAAGATTACACCAACGCGCTGACCGCCCTGGGCGCGTCGGGAGCGCACGTGACGCAGTTTTTGGACGGCGTGAACGCCATGATGACGGCCCAGGCCACCATCGACACCCGGTTCTCCCTCTATTACATGGACCGCGAGGCGTATCTCGCCGGCAATTCGGAGGGTTTCAGCACGGACGAACAGGTCCGGACGGCAATGGATAACGCCTATTCCACGGTCTGGACGCAGTTCCAGTCCGCCATCGCCGCCTCCGACGGCGACATCGCGGCGATGATCGCGCAGATCCAGAACGCGAACCCGGGGCTGATGCTTCCTCCCGATTTCGGCGGCTGGTGGGACCAGAACGGAAACCGGGTGAACTGGCCCGTGACGCAGGTCGTCCTCATGAACTGGATGGCCGACACGACCTTCAACTACGGTCCGCGCGACACCACGCCGATCCCGCAATCGATGGAGCAATGGATGGGAAGCTGCGACAACACTATGTACTGGGACAAGGCTTCCTGCGATAGCAACCTCGGGCTCGGTCATTGGACCCCCGGCCGGCACGATTTCGAGGAAACGCAGTCGGCGGTTTTTCGCGCCTACCTCGGGCTGCAGGAGGATCTGAACATTCTCCAGATGCAGCGGAACGAGCTGTGGCAGACCAACCCCAACGCGACGGGCGCGGAGCGGGCGGCCAACGAGGAGACCTACGTCACCGCGGTCCAGGCGGCGAGGGACCGGATCTCGGGGAACAAGGGCGGCGCCGCCATCACGGCGGAGCAGAAGGACGCCATCGTGAAGCTGCTGCAGCCGCCGCAGATGTGACCCGCGCGGCAAGGCGCAAGGCATGAATGAAGGGCGGGGGAGCCGATCCCCCGCCCTTCATTTTCCGCAGGCGACCTGCTTGAAGAAATCGTTCCCCTTGTCGTCCACCAGGATGAAAGCCGGGAAGTCCACGACCTCGATCTTCCAGATCGCCTCCATCCCCAGCTCGGGATATTCGAGCGGCTCCAGCTTCCGGATGTTCTCGTGGGCCAGCAGCGCAGCCGGGCCGCCGATCGTCCCGAGGTAGAACCCCCCGTGCTTCCGGCACGCCTCCGTCATCGCCGGAGTCCGGTTCCCCTTCGCGATCATGATGAGCGACGCGCCGTGCGACTGGAACAGGTCCACGTACGGATCCATCCGGGCGGCGGTGGTGGGGCCGAAGGAGCCGGACGGCAGCCCTTCCGGGATCTTGGCGGGACCCGCGTAGATGACCGGGTGGTCCTTGAGGTACTGCGGGAGCCCCTCGCCCCGGTCGAGCCGCTCTTTCAGCTTCGCGTGGGCGATGTCCCTTGCGACGACGATCGTTCCCGTGAGGGCGACCTGCGTCGTGACCGGGTATTTCGAAAGCTCCGTCAGGATCTCCTTCATCGGCCGGTTCAGGTCGATCGGGACCGCGCGGTGCCCGCCCTTCCCGCGGTACTTTTCCGGGATGAGCCGCCCCGGGTCGCGGTCGAGCTCCTCGATCCAGATCCCGTCCCGGTCGATCCTGGCCTTCACGTTCCGGTCCGCCGCGCAGGAGACGCCGACCGCCACCGGGCAGGATGCCCCGTGGCGCGGCAGGCGGACGACGCGGACATCGAGTGCGAAGTGCTTCCCGCCGAACTGGGCGCCGAAGCCGACCTGGTGCGATGCCTTCAGCAGCTTCTCCTCCATGCCGCGGTCCCGGAAGGCGCGGCCTCCCGGGCTTCCGTTCGCGGGGAGTCCGTCGAGGTATCCGACGGACGCCAGCTTCAGCGTCTTCATGGCGCTTTCCGCGGAAGTCCCGCCGACGACGACCGCAAGGTGATAGGGTGGGCAGGCCGCCGTACCCAGCGCCTTCATCTTCTCCACGAGGAACTTTTCCAGCGATTCCGGGTTGAGGAGCGCCTTCGTCTCCTGGAAGAGCGACATCTTGTTCGCCGACCCGCCTCCCTTGGCCACGAACAGGAAGTCGTACTTCATCCCCGGCGTCGCGTAGAGGTCGATCTGGGCCGGGAGGTTCGTTTCCGTGTTGATCTCCTCGTACATGTCGAGGGGGGCGTTCTGCGAGTACCGGAGATTTTCTTCGGTATAGGTCTCGTACACGCCTTTCGAGAGGAACTCCTCGTCGCGGGCGCCGGTCCAGACCTGCTGCCCCTTCTTCCCCACGATCGTCGCGGTCCCCGTGTCCTGGCAGAACGGGAGGACGAAGCCCGCCGCGACCTCAGCGTTCCGCAGCATCGCGAGCGCCACCCCCTTGTCGTTGGGGGACGCCTCGGGGTCGGCCAGGATCGCCGCCATCTTCTCGTTGTGGGAGGGGCGCAGCAGGAACGAGACTTCCCGGAACGCCTGCCGGGCGAGGAACGCGAGCCCCTCCGGGTCGACCTTCAGGATCTCCCTTCCCTCGAAAGTCCCGACCGAGACGTACTCCTTCGTGAGGAGGCGGTACCGCGTGGCGTCCCGTTCCAGGGGGAACGGATTCTCGTAATGGAATTCCGGCATGGAATCGCTCCTTTTCCCCCGAACGCGCGGAGCGTCGGGACCCGGGGTGTCCAAACCACCATGATATAATGCCCGCGCGGAAAAACGGTATGGGGCGGCGAATGGAGAAAGGGACCGCTATGACGACGTGGTGGGTGTACATGATCGCCTGCCGCGGCGGGAAGATCTACACGGGCACGGCGCGCGATCCGCAGGCGAGATTCCGGGCCCACCGGGAGGGGAAGGGCGCGGCGTTCACGCGGGCGAATCCCCCGGTCTCCCTTTTACGGTGCGTGCCGTTCGAAAGCCGGGGGGCCGCCTGCCGCGAGGAAGCCGCATTGAAGAAGCTCCGCCGGGAAGGCAAGCTGTCCTGGTCGCGCGGAGAAAATCCGTCCGGGGAGGATTGAATATGGCGCGCGTTCCGTACGTCAAGAAAAGGGATTGCATCTCCTGCGCCGCGTGCGCGAGGACCCTGCCTTCCGTCTTCCGCATGGATGACGAAGGCTTCGCGGAGGTGTATGACCCGAACGGGGCGGACGAGGCCGCGATCCAGGCGGCGATGGACATTTGCCCGGTGAGCTGCATCTACTGGCAGGAGTGAGGATGACGGTCGGGGCCGCCGGAGCTTTTCTCCGTATCCAGCTGGCGGTCCTGGCGTTTTTCGCGCTGCTGCTGGCTTCCGGTTGCGCCGGACGGAAGGATGTGCGCCCGACTCCTCCCCCTCCCGTTCCCGCGGGCCCGAAAGTGGCGGTGGCGCCGATGGAGAACATGAGCAACGATCTGTCGGCGTCCGATATCGTCCGGGACGCCTTCGCCGAGGGGGTGTCGGGACGCGGCTACGCCGTCGTGCCGGTGCTCGAAAGCGACCGGATGCTCCGGGAGAAGCTGGGGATCAGCTACGGGGGACAGCTCCCGACGACCACGCCGGAGGAAGTATGCAAGGCGCTGGGAGTCGAGGGGGTGTTCTACGGGGAAGTGCTGGAGTTCCACAAGACGACCACCGGGATCTACAACGCCGCGACCGTGTCGGCCTCTTTCCGGCTCTACGGGAAGGGCGGCGCCCTGCTGTGGGAGGGAAAGGACCGGCAGGTCCGGCAGGACGTCGTCCGTGGCGGAGGAGGGAACCTGGGCGCGGAGATCATCGCCCGGGGGCTGGGGAACCTTCTCCTGAATCCGATGACCCCGATCGCGCGCCGGGTCGGAACCAACATCGCGTGGAAGCTGCCGGGCGGGTTGTTGGACAATACAACGAGGTGATCCATCCCGATCGAGGAGGGAGCGAGACGATGAGAAAGAGACTGCTGCTGGCGGGTTTCCTGGCCGCGTGCGCCGCGGCCGCCGGGTGCGCGACGGCGCCTCCGGTGACCGGGCCTTCCACCCGGGAATCGACCCCCGCCGCCGAGATGCGGGACGTGAAGCGGCCTGCGGCGGCCCCAATCATGTCGCACGGGCCGAAGCTGCGCGTCGCCGTCGTCAAGTTCCAGGACAAGAGCGCCTACGGGCGCGGACGGCTCGGCCCGGCCATCCAGGACATCCTCACCACGGAGCTGGCACGCTCCGACAAGTTCATCATGATCACCAGGCAGGATCTCGACCTGGTCCTCGACGAGCAGGACCTGGCGAGGACCGCCACGATCAAGGCGGGGACGGGAGCGAAGTCGGGCGAGGTGATGGGGGTCAACGCGATCGTCACCGGTGTGGTGTCGCAGTTCGGCGTGAAGCAGAAGTCGGCGACCTATCTGGTCGGCGCGAGCAAGACACAGACCGCCGAGGCGACCGTGGACGTCCGGGTGATCGACGCCACGACGGGGCGGATCATCTACGCCGAGAGCGGCAGCGGGGTCCATGAAACCTCTTCCACCGAGGTGCTGGGGATCGGCGGGAGGACCGGGTACGACGAGACGATGGAAGGGAAGGCGTTCCGCGCGGCGGTCTCAAAGTTCATCGACAACATGATCCGGAAGATGGAGTCGATCGAGTGGACCGGCAAGGTGGCCTCCGTCGAGGGGGCCGAGGTCACGGTGAACGCCGGGAAGAAGACCGGCCTCGCGCCCGGCGACCGGCTAACCGTGTTCGGCGAGGGGAGAGAGGTGATCGATCCCGACACGAAGATGTCGCTCGGGAGGCGGCCCGGCCCCCGGAAAGGGGAGATCGAGGTCGTCGATTTCTTCGGGGAGGACGCCTCGATCGCGCGGGTCCTCAGCGGGAGCGGGTTCGCCGTAAACGACGTCGTCCGGTTCGGGAAGTGAGGAGACGGACATGAAGACGAAACGGTTCGGCCGCATCGTCCCGCCGGTCGCGCTGCTCGCGCTTGCGGCGCTGCTCGTAGCCGCCCCGCTCCTTTCGGGCTGCTACCCGAAGAGCCAGGTCTACGGCGTGGGGAACGAGGGCGGGCTGGTCTTCAACGTGAACCCGCCCGACGCGGAGGTGGTCCTCGACGGGGTGGCGCAGGGGGCGGCGTCCGAGTTCACGCAGGAGCGCTACCTGAAAGTGTCCCCGGGGACTCACAAGGTGGAGATCCGGAAGGAAGGGTACGAGACGTATTCGAGGGAGATCTACGTCGCGAACACGCTGCTGCGGATCGAGACGGGGCTGATCAAGAAATAGCATGATCTGCAGGATCTGCGGGAACGGGGAAGGAAACCGGGAATACGACGTCCGGGAGATGATGTACGGGTTCCGGGACCTGTTCCGCTACTTCCGGTGCTCCGGGTGCGGCTGCCTGCAGATCGCGGAGATCCCTTCCGACATCGCCCGGTATTATCCGGACGGCTACTACTCGCTGGCGTCCGGTCCGGAAAAGCCGTCCCCGGGGGCGTGGAAAAAACGCTGGATGCGCCTCCGGTACGGCCCGGTCGTTTTCGGCGACGGGTCGGCCAGGAAACTCCTGAACGCGCTCTTCCCCAACAAGGGACTGCAGTTCCTCCACCTCTTGTCATTGTCGCTGAACCGGGACATGAGCATTCTCGAGGCGGGTTGCGGATCGGGGGGGCTGCTCTATTTTTTCGCGGAGATGGGGATCCGGAACGTCCTGGGCGCAGACCCGTTCATCGGGAAGGACATCGAGTACCGAAACGGGCTGAAAATCCTGAAGAAGGAGATCGGAGAGGTCGGGGGCGCGTGGGACCTGGTGATGTTCCACCACTCCCTCGAGCACATCCCTTCCCAGGTCGAGACGATGCGGGCCGTCTCGCGTCTACTGAAGCCGGACGGACGCTGCCTGGTCCGGATCCCGATCTGCTCTTCCTACGCCTGGGAGCGCTACGGCGTCCACTGGGTGCAGCTCGACGCTCCCAGGCATTTCTACCTGCACTCGTTCGACAGCATGAAACGGCTGGCCGCCCTGGCCGGGCTGGAGGTGTGCAGGGTGGTGCACGATTCGACCGCGTTCCAGCTGTGGGGGAGCGAGCAGTACCTGCGGGATATCCCGCTGCGGGACAAGCGGTCGTATTCCTGCGGCAGGAAGAACTCGGTCTTTTCCTTGCGGGAGATGCAGGCCTTCAAGCGGCGGACGAAGGAGCTCAACCGGGAAGGGAAGGGCGATCAGGCGATCTTCTGTCTGAAGAAGGCGTAACCCGCGCCCCGCGAGGCAGGCCTTCATTTCACGGCGCGGAATTCCCACAGCATGTGCGTGTTCCTTCTTTTCAGCACGTCCCCGGCCTTCTTGATCTTCTGCCGGAAGGTCAGGATTTCCGGCTCGAAATCGTACCTGGGCCGGTGCATCTTGACGCGGACGGCGTCGAAGCATCCGGAAAATCCGTACATCGCCCCCATCAGAGCGGGCCTTGTGAAATAGATATGCGACTCCACGGTGATGAAGTTCACGTGCGTAGGGTCGACGAACGTTTCCTGGTAGGGATAGCATGGGGTGGAAGCATACAGCAGGCCGCCGTTTCCAAGGACCCGCCAGATCTCGTTCATCAGCTCCACGAAAGGGAACCGCATCGTTTTCCGCTCCGGCAGGTAAAGGGTCCGGGGCACATGTTCCAGGAAATCGTATGCGGAAACGGAATCGAAAAAGCCGTCCTCGAACGGGATCCTGTCCACGGCGAGGTTCGCCTGCGCGTACTCGTGGAACCGCGGAGACTCCACGGTCTCCATGATATCCAGCCCGTATACCCGGTCCCGCCGGTAGGGATTGCGGGCCAGGTTGCCGCAACCGATGTCCAGGTGGCGCGTGCTCATGCCGGAAGCTCCCCCAGAGCAAGTTATGACACAGACTACTTCGATTTGTCCCACCAGTTCTTCAGTCGCTCCCCGATCACTTTTTCATGTCCTGCCCCGGACGGGCGGTAATACGTCCGGCGGCCGAGCTCCTCGGGGAAGTAGTTCTCCGGGACGAAGCCGTCCGCGAAGTCGTGGGGGTACTTGTACTCCTTCCCGTACCCCAGCTCCTTCATCAGCCGCGTCGGCGCGTTCCGCAGATGCAGCGGCACCGGGAGGGTGCCGCCGGCCTCCGCGTCGCGCATCGCCCGCTGCCAGGCGAGGTAAGTCCGGTTGCTCTTCGGCGCGGTGGCGAGGTACACGGCCGCCTGCGCCAGCGCCAGCTCCCCCTCCGGGCTTCCCAGCGTCCGGTATGCCTCGGCCGCCGCGAGCGTGACCTGCAGCGCCCCCGGGGCGGCGTTCCCGACGTCTTCCGACGCGAAGCGGATCATCCGGCGGGCGATGTAGAGCGGGTCCTCCCCGGCGGAGAGCATCCGCGCGAGCCAGTACAGGGCGGCGTCGGGGTCGGAGCCGCGCAGCGACTTGTGCAGCGCGGAGATCAGGTTGTAATGCTCCTCGCCGTCCTTGTCGTACTGGAGCCCCTTCTTCCGCAGCGCCTCCTGCGCCGTTTCCACGTCGATCGCCGACAGCCCCTTGTGGAGCGCGATCGCAGCGGCCGCCTCGAGGGCGTTCAGCGCGACGCGCGCGTCGCCGTCCGCCACCGCGACGATGTGCTGCAGCGCCTCGGGGGAAAGGAACGTCTCCGGCTGCCCCAGCCCCCGCTCCGGGTCGGTCAGCGCCCTGCGGCAGATCGTTTCGAGGTGGCCCGGGAGCAGCGGGGTGAGCACCAGCACGCGGCAGCGCGACAGCAGCGCGTTGCGGATCTCGAACGACGGGTTCTCGGTGGTGGTCCCGAAGAGCGTGACGGTGCCGTCTTCCACGAAGGGGAGCAGCGCGTCCTGCTGCGCCTTGTTGAACCGGTGGATCTCGTCGATGAAGAGGATGGCCGGGCGGGCGGCTTCCTCGCCTTCCAGGCGGCGGGTTTTCTTCAGCTCCGCGAGCGCCTCCTTGATCTCCTTGACTCCCGAGAGGACCGCGGAGTACGGGAGGAAGACGGCGTCGGTCTCCTTCGCGAGGATCCGGGCGAGCGTCGTCTTTCCCGATCCCGGGGGGCCCCAGAATATGAGGGACGGGAGCGGGCGGGCGGAGAGCACCGAGGAGAGGAATTTCCCCTCCCCGAGGAGCTCCTCCTGACCGGCGAAGTCGGAGAGGGCCGCCGGGCGCATGCGGTCGGCAAGGGGGGCGCGCATCGCTTTCCTTTTTCCTTACGGATATATTATCCTGAACCACCATGAAGTGCGTCGGAATCATCGCCAAGCACACCGACCCGCGGGCCGAATCGATCGTCTCCGAGCTCTGCAGGTGGCTGGCGGAGCGGGGGCGGGAGGCCGCCCTCGACAAGGAGACGGCGGGGCTGCTCGGCAGGACCGACGGCATCGTCCGCTCGAAGCTTCCCGGGCTCTGCGAATTCCTGATCGTGATCGGCGGCGACGGCACGCTGCTCTCCGCCGCTCGCGTCGTCGGATCCTCGGGCGTGCCGATCCTCGGCGTGAACCTGGGCGGACTCGGGTTCATGACGGCCGTCACGCTGGACGAACTCTATCCGATGCTGGAACGGATCCTCAGGAACGAGGTCGCCTACGACGAGCGGATGATGCTGTCGGCGCACGTCCACCGGCTGGGGGAGCGGGTGGCCGACTACACGGTCCTGAACGACGTGGTGATCAACAAGGGGGCGCTGGCGAAGATCATCGACATCCGGGTTTCGGTCGACGACCAGTTCCTTGCCTCCTACAAGGCGGACGGCCTGATCATCTCCACGCCCACCGGCTCCACGGGCTACTCCCTCTCCGCGCAGGGGCCGATCGTGCACCCCTCGCTGCACACGATCGTCGTCAGCCCGATCTGCCCGCACATGCTGACGCTGCGCCCCTTGCTCGTCCCCGACACCATGGTCGTCCGCGCCGAGCTGACCTCGGAGGGGACCGACGTGTACCTCACCCTCGACGGGCAGGTGGGTTTCGGGCTGCGGGAGGGAGATGTTATCGAGGTAAGAAAAATCAATGCAAAACTGCGGTTTATCATGTCGCCCTTCAGGGACTACTTTACCGTCCTGCGGACCAAGCTGAAGTGGGGAGAGCGGTGACCCCGACCTCTCGATGCTGATCGAGCTCGCCGTCCGCAACCTCGCCATCTTCGAAGACGTTCGCGTCGCTTTTACCCCCGGACTGAACGTGGTCACCGGGGAGACGGGCTCCGGGAAGTCGCTCCTCGTGGAGGCGATCCGGCTCGCGCTGGGGGAGAAGGCCGACCCGATGGCGGTGCGGACCGGCGAGGCGGAGGCCGAGGTCTCCGCGCTGTTCGACCTGTCGCGGCGCGAAGAACTGCGCGATGCGGTGGAAGAGGCGGGGCTTCCGTGGGAGGAGGAGGTCGTCCTGAGGCGGGTCCTTCCGGCGGGCGGCCGAAGCCGCGCGTACCTCAACGGGCGCCCCGTGGCGCAGCCGGTGCTCGCCGTCCTCTCCCCCCTGCTGGTGACGATGGTGGGGCAGCACAGCGTGCCGCAGCTTCTGTCGCGCTCCGCGGCGCTGTCGTCGATCGACGATTTCGCCGGGACGGGGGAGGCCGCTTCCGGGATGCGGAAGCGGTACCGGAAGATCGCCGCCCTGCGGCGGGAGGCGGACGAGGCCGTCGCGCGCGGGGCGGGGGCGCGGAGCCGGTCCGAGACGCTCGACTTCGAGATCGGGGAGCTTTCCGCGGCCGCCCTCGTTCCCGGCGAGGAGGAGGAGCTCGCCGCGTTCCTCCAGGCGGCGCGCAACGAGGGGAAGGTCCGGGAGGCGCTCCGCGCGGCGGACGACGCCCTGTCATCCTCGGAGAACGCTTCGCTCGCATCGTTGGGGTTCGCCCTGTCGCGGCTGAGAGAGGCGGCGGCGCTCGACCCGCGGCTGCGGGAGATCGCCGGCCGGCTCGGCTCCTTCCGCGAGGAGGTGGCCGAGATCGCCCGGGAGGTCGCCGCGCTGGCGGAGAGGGCGTCGGAGGATCCGGGGGCGAGGGAGCGCGCGGAGGAGCGGCTGAGCGCGATCCGCCGGCTCGAGCGCAAGTACGGGAAGGACGTGCCCGGACTGGTCGCGCACCTCGCCGCGCTGCGGGAGGAGAGGGAATCGCTGGCGGGCGCGCTCGCGGAGGAGGCCCGGCTGCGCGGGGAGCTGCGCCGCGAGGAGGAGGAAGGAGTGCGGTGCGCCGGGGTGCTCTCCGCCGCCCGCCGGAAGGCCGCGCAGGAGATGGGGGAAGCCGTCGAAAAGGAGATGTCGAAGGTTGCGCTCGCAGGGGCCCGCTTCCGGGCCGTCGTGGCTTCCCGGGACGCGATCCCCGGATCGCTCTCGGAGTCCGGCCTCGACGATGCGGAGCTTCTGTTCTCGGCGAACCCGGGGCAGGAGACGCGCCCGCTGGCGTCGACCGCTTCCGGTGGGGAGCTCTCCCGCGTCATGCTGTCGCTGCGCAACGCCGCCTCGCGCGGCGGCGGGGGGCGGACGCTGGTGTTCGACGAGATCGACACGGGCATCGGCGGCCAGGTGGCGGAGCGGGTGGGCGCGCGCCTGAAAGGGCTCTCGGCGTCCTCCCAGGTCGTCTGCGTCACGCACCTGCCCCAGGTCGCCGCCTTCGCGGACCGGCACCTGCGCGTGACGAAGCGCCCGGCGGGGGAGACGGTGGCTACCGGGGTGAAACCGCTGGCGAAACAGGATAGAATCGATGAATTGGCCCGGATGATCTCCGGGGCGGAGATCACGGGGCAGGCGAAGGCGCACGCGAAGGCGCTGCTCGAGAAGGCGGGCGGGAAATGATCCGGAAAGCGCGGATGTCGGACGTCAAGGTGATCCAGAACCTGATCGGGGAGTACGCCCGCAAGGGCGACATGCTCCCGCGGTCGCTGAGCGACATCTACGAGAACCTGCGCGACTACTTCGTTTTCGAGAACGACGCGGGGGAAGTGATCGGCTCCGCGGCCATCCACCTCATGTGGGAGGACCTCGCCGAGGTGCGCTCCCTCGCGGTCCGCGAAGGCGACATGCGGCGCGGCATCGGGACCATGCTGGTGGAGGCGTGCATCTCGGAGGCCATCGTCCTGGGCATCACGCGCGTGTTCGCCCTGACCTACCGTCCCGACTTCTTCAAGCGGCTCGGCTTCCGGCAGGTGGACAAGGCGGAGCTTCCACACAAGATCTGGTCGGATTGCCTCAAGTGCGCCAAGTTCCCCGACTGCGACGAGGTCGCGCTGGTGGCCGATTTCACCGGGAGCCCGCGTGTCGCATAAGCGGTTCGAGTTCGTTCTCCGGGAGGTTGCGCGGCGGGGCGGCGGCGAGGCCGAGCTGTACGAGGAGTCCGCCCGCGTCCGCAAGTACGAGGCGCGCGACGGTCGCCTGGATACGATCGCCTTTTCCGACACCCTGTCGCTGGGGCTGCGCCTGTTCCGCGAGGGCCGGATGGGCTTCTCCTACGGGTTTCTCGGGGACGAGGCCGACCTGGCCCGGATGGTGGAGGAGGCCGTGTTCTGCCTCGAGGCGTCCGATCCCGACGACGCGTACGGGCTGCCCGACGCCGCGGGGGCTCCCCCTGCGCTCGCGCTGTACGATCCTTCAAGGGAAACCGTGTTCGAAGAGGAGAAAGGGGAGTTCGCCCGGGCGCTCGAGGCGAAGGCCTTGAGGCGCGATCCGCGGATGAAGCGGGTCCGGACGGCCTCCTTGAGCGAGACGGTCGCCGGGATCTCCCTCGTGAACTCCCGCGGCGTTTCCGTACAGCGGCTCGAATCGGGCTGCGTCGCGTACGTGGAGGCGGTGGCGGAGGACGGCGGGGAAGGGCAGTCCGGGTACGGGTTCGGCTTCGCGCGCTCCCTGCGGGGGCTCGACGCGGAGACGGTCGCCGGGGAAGGCGCGGACAAGGCGCTGCGCATGCTCGGGGCGGTCCGGCCGAAGACGGGGGAATATCGCGCGGTGATCGAGAGCGGCGCGGCGGCGGACCTGCTCGAGGTCCTCGGACCCTCGTTCCTCGCTCCCCAGGTGGCGAAAGGGAAATCGATGCTGGCGGGCAAGGTCGGCGCGCGCGTGGCGTCCGACGCGGTCGCGGTCTTCGACGATCCGCTCGATCCCGCGGGGGCCGGCGCAGAGACGTTCGACGGGGAAGGGACGCCGGCGCAGCGGCGGGAGCTGATCTCCGGCGGCGCGCTGCGCGGCTACCTGGCGGACGCCTTCTGGGGGCGGAAGATCGGGACCGGCTCCACGGGCGCGTGTCGCCGGCCGGGGCCGAAGCAGCCGCCCACGGTGGGCTCCTCCAACCTCTGCGTCTCTTCCGGAACCCTCTCCTTCGAGGCGCTTCTGAGTGCCGCGGGGGAGGGGATCCTCGTCACGGAGTTCCTCGGGATCCACACGGCAGATCCCGTTTCGGGCGATTTCTCCGTGGGGGCGTCGGGGCTGCGCATCGCGGGCGGCACGCTCGCGGAGCCGCTCCACGGCTTTGCGCTTTCCGGCAACGTTCTCGACCTGCTCGGCAAGGTGGAGGCGGCGGGATCCGATTTCCGGTGGTTCGGCCGGACCGGCGCGCCATCTCTCCTGGTGAGCCGCATCGCGCTGGGAGGGGAGTGACCGCGTCATGGCCGCGCCGCTGTTCATCTTCGACCTCGACAACACGCTCTATCCGCGCGAGCTCCCGATCTGGCGGATGGTGGACGACCGGATCGAGCGGTACGTCGTCGAACGGTTGGGGACCGACGCGGAGAGCGCCCGCCGCGTGCGGATGGATTTCCTCGCGGAGTACGGATCGACCCTCCGCGGCCTGATGCGCCACCACGGCGTGCGGCCGGCCGAATACCTGGAGTACATCCACGACGTCCCGGTGCCCGAACTGGTGCCCCCGCGCCTCGACCTGCAGGAGATGCTTTCGGGGCTGCCCGGCCGGTGCGTCGTGTTCACGAACGGTTCGTGGGATTACGCCCGGCGCGTCCTTTCCGCGCTTGGGGTCGAAGGCAGGATGGAAGGGATTTACGGGATCGAGTTCATGGAATACATCGCCAAGCCGTCGCCGTACCCGTACGCGAAGCTGCTGCGGGCAGCGGGGGCCCGCGCGGAGGACTCCTGTTTCTGCGAGGACAGCAGGCGCAACTTGCTGCCGGCGCACGAGATGGGGATGTTCACCGTGCTGGTGGGCGGGAGCGCGGAGCCGCAGGCGTCTCTCCTTCGGAAGATGCCGCCGCCTTCGTTCAGGCCGCACGCCGTCATCGACGACGTGTGCGACCTGCCGGAGGCGCTCCACGCGTTTCCGCCGCTCTCCCGCGGGGAGACGGTGGCGGCCGGGGGGCGCGCCTGTGCGGCGTCGCCCTACCAGACAGGAGGAAGGGAATGACGGAAGGGGAAGGGAAACGCAGGTACTGGAGGCGCGGGAGCCGCAGAAAAAAGGCGGCGGCTTCCGCGGAAGGGGCCGCTCCGGCGACGCCGGCGCCGGCCGGGGAGCCGGAGGGGGCGGGAGTCCCGGAGGACCCGGAGGGACGGTCGCCGCAGGAGGATTACGTGCCGCCGGATCCGGCCCCGGCGACGGTGTCGGCCGCGGATGCCTCCGAAGCCGGCGCCCCGGAAGCGGGCGCGGCTCCGAAGAAGGGGCGCAGGCGCAGCCGGAGGCGCGGCAGGAAGCCGGCGGGCGCCGCGGCGTCGGCGGAAGGCGCGCCCGTTGTGCCGGGCGCGGACGTCCCGGACGAGGCGTCCATCGAGGAGGTCGAGGAGCCGGCGGAGCCGGTGCGTCATCTGCGGAAGCAGGTCGAAGCGGGGCCGGCGGAAGAGGCGCCGCCGGAGGCGCGGGAGGATGCGCGGGAGGAAGCGCAGGCGGAGGCGCAGGAAGCGGGGGGGCTGCCGCTGCAGCCGCAGGGCG
>JBFLWB010000082.1 GCA_040758155.1 Thermodesulfobacteriota bacterium | reverse complement strand
ATCTTCATGAACAGAAAGTGGCTGGCCTTCGTCCTCGGTGTGGCTGCGTTCGTCTTCGGGGTCGTGCTCTTTGCCTACGTGCCGCAGCAGTTCTTTCCCTCCGCCGAGCGCAACCAGTTCGTGATCGATGTCTGGATGCCTCAGGGAACGAGAATCGAAACGACGGATGCCGTCATGGGGAGGATCGAAAAGGAGCTGGCATCCCGGAAAGGAATCGATCACTGCGCCGCTTTCGTGGGCCAGAGCGCGCCGAGATTCTACTACAACGTGAATCCGCAGCAGCCGGACAGCGCCTACGGCCAGCTCATCGTAAACACCGCCTCGGTGAAGGACACGGACCGGCTGGTGAAGGAGCTCCGTGGGGAATTGGCGGCGCTGATACCGGAGGCGATGGTGATCGTGAAGGAGCTCCAGCAGGGCGCCCAGATGGAGGCGCCCATCGAAGTGCGGATCGCCGGCGACGACATCGGGGAGCTGAAGCGGCTGGGGGACAAGGTCCAGGAGATCCTGGAGAGCGTGCCGTATTCGCAATACGTTTACCGGGACTACTTCAACGATTCTTACAGGGTGGACTTGAAGGTCAACGACGAACTGGCAAACCGCCTGGGGATCACCGACGCCTCGGTATCGCAAACCCTGTTCGGCGCGTTCGACGGCGCTTCGGTGAGCACCTTCTGGGAGGGGGACCGCCCCGTCACCATCAAGCTGCGGCTGGATCCGGCCTCCCGTGCATCCTTCTCGGACATCGGAAACACCTATGTCAACTCGGAGCTGACCCGTGCCAGGGTCCCGCTCCGCGCAATCGCGACGCTGGCGCCGGAGTGGCAGGAGAGCAGGATCGTCCGCAGAAACGGCGTGCGCACCCTGACGGTCCGGGCGTACCCGAAGCCGGGGTACTACGCCTCGAAAATCCTGGAAAAGGCGATTCCGCGGATCGACGGCCTCAAGCTGCCCGTCGGCTACCGGATCTACTACGGCGGCGAAAAGGATAATCAGGACGAGACGTTCCCTCAGATGATCGTCGCCCTTGCCGTCAGCCTTGTGGCGATCTTCCTCGTCCTTCTCGTGCAGTTTCGGACCGTCAGCGAGCCGCTCGTCGTGATGGCCTCCATCCCGCTCACGCTCTTCGGGGCGATACTCGGGCTCATCATCACCCGCAACCCCTTCGGTTTCACCGCTTTCATGGGGCTCATCAGCCTGTGCGGGATCGTCGTGAGAAACGGCATCATCCTGGTCGATTACTGCAACGAGAGACTCGCGGAGGGGGTCGCCTTGGAGCAGGCCGCGCGCGAGGCGGGGGCGCGCCGGCTGCGGCCGATCTTCCTCACCACGATGGCGGCCGCGGTCGGGGTGACGCCGATGATCCTCTCCCGATCGAGCCTCTGGAGCCCCCTGGCGAGCGTCCTCGCTTTCGGCCTCATCTTCTGCATGTTCTTCACGCTTCTG
The DNA here is from genome assembly GCA_040758155.1 of Thermodesulfobacteriota bacterium. Classification (NCBI taxonomy): domain Bacteria; kingdom Pseudomonadati; phylum Thermodesulfobacteriota; species Thermodesulfobacteriota bacterium. Next base: position 4,435 of record JBFLWB010000082.1, on the reverse strand, counting down.
GTCATTCCCGTCCTCTTCGTGGTCGTCAAGTCCCCATCGCTGAAGCGGGGGGCGGTCGCCGCCGTGGTGGCGGCGTGCGTTCTTCTTTCCGCGGGACGGGAGGCCTCCGCGGAGCCGGCGAAGCATTCCGTGACGCTGTCGCAGGCGGTGGAAACGGCTCTCAAGCAAAACGACCTGCTGAAGATCGGCCGGTCGAAGGTGGAGGAGCGCAATCAGAAGATCCTGTCGGCGCGGGCGCATTATTTCCCGTTTCTTTCCAACAACACCAAGTATGTCGCGCTGTCGAAGAACCAGCTTCTTACCATACCCGCCGGCAGTTTGGGGAATATCGGCGGAAATCCTTTTCCCAACGCGGATGCCGAAATCGACCAGGGTTCCACGACCATCCTGTACAGCGAAACAACCCTTGCACAGCCGATGACGCAGCTTCTCAAGATCCGTGAAGCGAACCGGATTGCCCGATCGGATCGCGATATTGCGGAAGCGGACCTGAAAAGGTCGGAAAATGAAATCACACTCCAGGTGCACCAGCTCTATTACGCGCTGCTGATCGCCTGCAAGGAGAAGGAGGCGGCCGAGGCAACGCTCGCGGCGGCGCAGGAGAACCTGCGCGAGGCCGAGAATGCGGTAGCAGCGGGGAATCTGCTGGAGGTCGCACTGAATGCGGCCCGCACGAATCTGCTCCAATCCAGGCATGCGCTTCTCGCCGCGGAGAACCGCATCTCGGACACGACTTCGGAGCTCAACGACATTTTGGGTCTGCCGGCCGACGGTTTCCTGGAGGTGACCGATGGGGGGTTCCCGGAGCTGGCTGAACCGTCAAAGGACCAGGCGTACAGCGAAGCCCGGAAGAACAACGGCGAACTCCGGGCAGCCGGCGAAACGCTGGAAAAGTCGCGCCACGCGGTGCGGGCGGCGCAGTTCGAGTACATCCCGGATGTGACGGCCTATGTCAAGTACGCATACCAGGATGGAGCGCCGTTTTTGACGGATCGCGTCGGCATCTTCGGCGTCGAGCTGTCCTGGAACATTTTCGACTGGGGGAAGCGAAAGGGAGAAGTGGGGCAGCGTTTGGCCCAGCAGTCGCAGGCGGCAACGAACCTCGCGCGGATCGACAAGCGGATCGGGATGGAAATCGACAAGGAGCTCCGGAAGCTGGATCGATCGAAACAAATGGTGGATGTCGCCCGGGAGGCGCTTTCGTTGTCCCGGGAGAACGCGCGGCTCAGCGAAAACCGCCTCAAGGCGGGAACCGTATCGACGGCAAAACACGCAGAGGCGGTTGCGGCACTCAAGAAGGCGGAGCTGGAGGAGTTGCAGGTTTTGCTGACATACCGGCTGGTCCGGGCGGAGCTCGACCAGTTGGTTGGAGTCCTTGCGGCAAGCCGGCAGGGTGGCCAACAGGAAAGGAGCGGTCATGAAGCACGCTAGCGCTGCCGGTGCGTCCCGGAAGAAAAAGGCGGTATTCGGCAATAACCAGCGGAGCCTGCTGGCTCTCGTCAAGGCGTCCCCCCTCGGAACGGTCGCTTTCGATCTTGACGGCAGGATCCTGCTATGGAACCGGGCTGCCGAGGAGATTACAGGGTGGCACGAGGCGGAGGTGCTCGGACTTCCCGTCTGGGTTATCGCCGACGACAGGCGGGAGGAGTATGAGTCGCTTCGCAGGCGCACCTTGAATCAGGAGGTTTTCCAATCGTTGCCTATGGACGCGACGCGAAAAGACGGCCGAAGGATCGTTATCAGCTATTCCACGGCCCCTGTCCTGGACGACAAGAACAACATTTTTGCCACCATGGCGGTCATCCATGACATTTCCGAAAAAATGAAGCTGGAAAGGGATCTCAAGGAAAGCCTGGAGAAGACGAACCGGATACTGGACGAGACGGTTCAATCGTTGAGCGCCGCCGTGGAGAAGCGCGATCCCTACACGGCGGGGCATCAGCAACGGGTGGCCAAATTGGCGTGCGCTCTTGCCGGGGAGCTCGGGGAAAACGTTGCAGAGCGCATGAAAGGCATCCGGACCGCGGCGTTACTCCACGATATAGGAAAGTTGTACGTGCCCGCGGAGATACTGACCCGGCCGGGCCGTCTGAGCGAGATCGAATTCGAACTGGTGAGAACCCATGCCGAAGTGGGCTACGAGATCCTGAAGGACATTGAATTCCAAGCGCAGGTCCCCACCATCGTCCGGCAGCACCATGAACGTCTGGACGGCAGCGGCTATCCCGCGTGCCTCAAAGGGGAAGATATCCTGTTCGAGGCGCGGATCCTGGGAGTTGCCGATGTCGTCGAAGCCATGTCTTCGCATCGTCCTTACCGGCCCGGCAAGGGAATGGAATCCGCGCTCGGAGAGATAAGAAGAGGTCGCGGGACGTCCTACGACCCATCGGTTGTGGACGCTTGCGAAACCCTGTTCAGAAACGGATTTGATTTTTCGTAAACGCCTGCCGCTTTGAGGGGGAAAGGATGAACGCTCCAAGGAGGAAGTCCCGTCTCGTCGGCCTCAAGAAAATCCTGTTCCCGATGCAAAAGGCCCGGGACTTCATGGACACCTCGGGCCCGGCCCGGGTGATGTTCGACCCGGCTGCGCGAACGGCCTCGGGCCAGAAGGGACAGGACCTCGTGGATTTCCTCAAGCAGGCGTCTCTTACTGCCGACCTTGGGCCCGGGGACCGTCGACGGCTCGCCCGAATCGTCCACGAACGGGAATACCGGGACGGCGAGATCATCTTTGATCAGGGCACACCCGCCGCGACCCTCTACATCCTGCGATGCGGAATGGTCCAGATCATGAGAAAAAAGCGCGATGGAGAGGAGATTCCCCTTGCGATGCTGGAGCCCCCGGCCTCTTTCGAGGAACTGGCTGCGGTGGGGGGTGAGGTGGTCCACTGGGCTTCCGCCAGGGCGCACGGCTCGGTCTCCGCGGTGGCCATCGGACGTTCCGACCTCGATGCGCTAAGCCGCAACTTCCCCTCCCTCGCGAACAAGATCCTGATGAAATTGTCCCGGGTCGTTGCCGCGCAGATGCAGATGCTTCTGGAGGCAGAGTATTTCAACGAAGAGATGGAACCGTGACTTCCCGCAATGACTTCGGGTCCGCGGGGATGCTCTTCAGGTCTGCCGCAGCCGGTGTCGGCCTGCTTCTTTCGGCGTACCTGCTTTGGAAACTGCGTAGCCTCATCGTTCCCGTTGCGCTCGGCGGCTCGGTCGCGTACATCTGTCGCCCGCTCGTTGTTCACTTGGAGCGTTGCCGGATGCCGCGAAGTGTGGCGATCGGACTGCTATTGGTCATGTTCTTGCTCGCCGTTCTTTTCATCGCGGGCCGGGTCGCCGCCATCTTTCCGAACGAAACCGCGCTAATCGAACTCAAGGTCCGCGGGCTGTACAAATTCAACGAGAATTACAGGGCTCTGATGGGGCTGGACCCGTCGCTGAAGAAAGGCAATCGACTCTATCGCCTGGTGCATGAAGACACGGAACCCATCGTCGACTGGGTCCATCGCCAATTCGCCCTGACCCCGGAGGAACATTCCTTGTTCCTCGCTCTCCACCCCGCCGGCCCCGATGTCCCGGCCGGTTCCGACCGTCTGGTCGATTACCACCGTTCGAACCGGACGACCCTCAACCTGCGTGCCCGGAGGCCACACGCCGAAGTCGGCGGGGGAGAGCGACCCCCCGAAAGACCCGCACACGCACTGTTCCCGCCCGTGAAGAGGCCTCTTGTTACGTTGGGCAGGATTCTCTCCGCCTGGATCATCGCCCCCCTGGTCTTCGTGTTTCTGCTGAGCGATGCCGGCGAGATCAAGCGCGGCCTCCTTGCCGCGATCCCCAATCCCCTGTTCGAACCGACCTTGAGGGTTCTTGAGGATCTCGACCGTGCGCTGGGCAGCTACATGCGCGGCCTTTTCCTGGAGTGTGTCTTGCTGGGTCTCAGCGTGACGGTGTTTCTCGTCATCGCAGGAGTCGCTCCCCGTTGGGCGATCGCCATCGGTATCTTCGCCGGGGCGACCGATGTCATTCCGTACATGGGATCGGCTGTCGCCTTGGCGGGGGGGCTGGCATATGCCCTCTTGGCGGAGGAAATCCATCCTCTCCTGCCCGTCGTCGATCCCGGGAGTTTCGTGATCTGGGTACTTGCCGCGGTCGGGTTGGCCGAGGCGCTCAAGAACGTCTACGAGCCGATCGTCCTCGGCGACGCGGCCACACTTCACCCTCTCGTAGTATTGATCGGGGTCGTTGGGAGCGGCATTCTGTTTGGCATTGCCGGGATGTTGCTGGCTGTTCCGGTCATCACCGTCGTTAAAACATTGATCTCCAGTACCGCCCGGCAACTGAAAGCGTATGGACTGTTGTAAGAGGCATCACGATCTACTTAATTAATAACGACTTTTCGTGCCTCTTGGAATTTGTCACGATATATGCGAATAGTTTGTCA
>JBFLWB010000081.1 GCA_040758155.1 Thermodesulfobacteriota bacterium | reverse complement strand
GCTCCTGCATCTGCTTCAGGGAAAGGCCGAGCTCCTTCACCTTCAGGACGAACTTGATCCGCCGGATGTCTTCCTTGTCGTAGAAGCGGATCCCCCCCTCCGTCCTGCGCGGCGGGTCGATCAGCCCGAGCTGCTCGTAGAGGCGCAGCGTCCGGGTGGTCACCCCCAGCGAGGCGGCGAGCTCCCCGATCTGCTGCGCGGATTCGCGGTTCAGCTTCATACTTTACCTCAACGTCAATGTTAAAGTTTCGGGGCGGCCGCTGTCAAGGCCGGTCCGCGAAACAGGAGCATCCGACCGGGCATCAAAACGGATAAAGCGCGGCAGGAGGGGCGATATGCACGTGGAACGGTGGATCCGGGTGATCGCGGGAAGCTTCGTGCTGGGAAGCCTCGCACTGGGATGGTACGTCTCCCCGTGGTTTTTCCTGTTTACCGCTTTTGTCGGGGCGAACCTGTTCCAGTCGGGCTTCACCAACTGGTGCCTGATGGAGAAGATCCTGCTGAAGCTCGGCGTCCAGGAGCGCCCTTGAGGAGGCAGCCCTACCGGGCGATGTTGACGTTCGGCTTGATCAGTTCCATGAACTCCATACGCGTCGACTGGCGGGTCCGGAACACCCCCAACATCGCGGAGGTGACCGCCTTGGAATTCGACTTCTCGACGCCGCGCATCATCATGCACATGTGGAACGCCTCGATCACCACGGCCACCCCGTGGGGCTGAAGGATGTCCATCAGCGCGGTGGCGATCTCCTGGGTCAACCGCTCCTGGACCTGCAGGCGCCGGGCGTAGAGATCCACGACCCGGGCGATCTTGGAAAGGCCGACGATGTTCTTCCGCGGCAGGTAGCCCACGTGGCATTTTCCGAAGAACGGCAGGAGATGGTGCTCGCAGAGGGAGAAGACCTCGATGTCCTTCACGGTGACCATCTCGTCGTACTGCTCGCGGAAGACGGCGCCGCGGAGGACTTCCCGGGGGTCCTCCGAGTAGCCCTTCGTGAGGAAGCGGATCGCGTTCTCGAACCGTTCCGGGGTTTTCCTGAGCCCTTCCCGGTCCGGATCCTCGCCGATCTTGATGAGCAGGTCGCGGATGATTTCCTGCATAATTGATACATGATAATTCAGGAGGAGGCGCCGGAGACATGAAAAAAGGGGCTGCGGGGAGCACGGAGACCGCGATCGCGAAGGGGTTGAAACAGGCGCTCCTCAACGAGATCGACGGGACGGAGTTCTACCGGATGGCGGCCGAGAACGCCGCCCGGGACGGCATCCGCCGGATGTTCCGCTTCCTGATGGAGGAGGAGAAGCGCCACCGGGAGGAGATCCTCCGGGTGATCCGGGCGTTCTCGCAGGGGAAGGCGCCCCGGCTCGAGCGCAGCGCTGCGTCGAGGCGCGGGATCGGCAGGTTCCGCAGCCCCCTCTACACGGCGGACCTCGTGAAGGCCGGGCGGAAGGCGGAGGGGGAAGTGGCCGCGCTCTCCATCGGAATGACGCTGGAGCGGCGGGCCATCGCGCAGTTCACCGCGCTCGGGAAGAAGGCGGCCGCGGACCCGGCGACGCAGAAGGTCTTCGCGGACCTCGCGGAGTGGGAGCGGGAGCACCTGGACGTACTTACGCGGCAGTACGGCCAGCTCCGGGAGATGTACTGGGAGGAGGCGCGCTTTTGGCCGTTCTGATCCCGCGGGAGGAGTGGATGCGGGCGGCGCTGGCCGAGGCACGGAAGTGCGCGGAATCCGGCGAGGTCCCCGTGGGGGCGGTCGTCGTCTCCCCCGAGGGGGCGATTCTTTCGCGGGGCCGAAATTCGCCCATCGGGTCGAACGATCCCACGGCCCACGCCGAGATCCTTGCGCTTCGCGCCGCCGCCCGGAAGGTGGGGAACTACCGGCTGACCGGCTGCCGGCTGGTCGTGACGCTCGAGCCGTGCCCGATGTGCGCCGGCGCCGCCGTCGCGGCCCGCGTGTCGGAGATCGTTTTCGGCGCGGAGGATCCGAAGTCCGGCGCCGTGGCCACCCTGTACCGCATCGCCTCCGACC
>JBFLWB010000080.1 GCA_040758155.1 Thermodesulfobacteriota bacterium | reverse complement strand
CTAAGAGTGTCCCCCTCTGGCTCCCCGCGCTCCTGGCCGTCCTTCTGTGGGCCGGGTTCGCGTTCGCGTGGTCGTTCGCGGTGACCGGGGACAGCCACGACGACGGGGAGGAAACCTTCCGGGCCATCCTCCAGGCGGTGGACCGGTCCGACATGGAGTTCCTGATCCACACGGGAGACCTGGTCCCGCGGGACGGCGAGCGGGAATGGCGCAGGCTCCGGGAGGCGACCGCCCCGTTCGGCAAGCCGATCCATCCCGCCGCGGGAAACCGCGACGGGAGCGGACCGGAAGCCAGGAAACGGTTTGCGAAACGCTTCGGCCTCCCGGGCACCGAATACTCTTTTACCCGCAGGGACGCCCGCTTCGTGGTCCTGGACAATTCCGGCGGGTCCCTCTCCGACCGCTCCCTCGCCTGGCTGGACCGCGAACTGGCCTCCCGCCCGAAAGGGGCGGACGGGATCGCTTTCCTCATCGTCGTCATGCACATCCCGCCCGCCGCCGGGACGCTCATTCCGCACGGGACCCGCCCCGGATACGACGAACAGTGCGGGAAGCTGCTGGCGATCCTTCAAAAACACGGGGTGGACGCGGTCCTGTCGGGACACGAGCACATGAACCACACGGAAGACTGGGACGGAATCCTCCTGGTCGTATCGAGCGCCGCCCGCGTCCCCTGGCTCCCGCTGCAGCGGCGCGGTTTTTTCCGGATCGTCCTGGAGGACGGAAGGATCCGGGAGGTGTTCCTGCAGGTCGATCCCCGGAAATAGAGCATCGATGTTGTTGAATACCCTTTTCCATGCATTTAGACTGTATGCCATATCGCCGGGGGAAGGCGGAAGTGACGAATGCCCGAAATCAATCCCTTCGATGACATGCCGGTCGGGTTCTACCACTCGATCCTCAACAGTATTAAAGATCCTTTCAACATCGTCGACCGGCAGTACCGGATCCTCTGGGCCAACCAGGCGAGGGCGAGGTTCCACCAGCGGGATCTGAAGGAAATGATCGGACAGGCGTGCTACAAGATGTTCCAGCGCAGAACCGAGCCTTGCGCGGAATGTCCCGTCAGGATCGTCTTCGACACGGGGAAGCCCAGCGTCATGGAACGGTCCGTGGTCCTGCCGGACGGGTCCGTAAAGTGGGGCGACGTCAGGTGTTACCCGATATTCGACAGGAACGGGGAGGTCGTTCGCGCCATCCAGATCATGATCGACATCACGAAGAGGAAAACCAACACCACGCGGCAGCAAAGGTACATCGATTCGCTGGAAACCACCATTCGCGAAATCAGCGGGAAGCATGTCCAGATGCTCCTCGAATACGGTGAGAAGAAAGGAGAGACTCCTCTCACCGAGCGGGAAACGGAAATTCTCGGCCTTGTGGCGAACGGGTTCACCAACGTGGAGATCGGCGAGGTGCTCTCCATCAGCCCGCATACCGTCAAATCCCATGTTACGAACATGTTCGAGAAATTGGGCGTCAAGGACAGGACGCAGGCGGCGGTCTGGGCAGTACGTCACAAGGTTTTCTGACCGGTTTCCCTTTTCGTTTTCACGGCTTCCCCGTTTTTCATCTTATCCCCCATTCGGGGGATAGCCACCGGAATCAAATCCTGTTTCCATTGCAGTCGGGGCCGGAACCTCCATTTCCGCAAGGGGACGGGCGCGCGCCGACGGCAGATGAAGCGAAAAATCGTCATAGGGCTGGCCGTATATTCCGTCGTTTTCCTGCTGGCCGGAATATACGTGGTGCGGATCTACAGTACCGCCGGTGCGGAGATGGACAAGCTGATCACCCTCCACAACGTTCAGATACTGAAAGAGCACTATTCGTTGCAGATCCGGAGGGTGCAGTCGGACTTCTCCAGGATGACCGCCGATCAACCAAGGGACTTCGATGCGGCCGTCCGGAACGCGATGGACCTGGGGAGGATCGTAAACACCTGTTTCGAGTGCCACGACACCCCGCAGGAAACGGAACGGCTGAACGACATCAAAAGGGAAACGGAACGCTACAAGATCGCCTTGAGCAGGATATCGACGGCCGGCCTGAATCCTGCCCTGCTCGCCCGCGAGGAGGACGCGGCCTTTCGCATCGGCAGGAACCTTACCGGCAAGATCCGGGAGATGATCGCCGTCCGGGATTCCGGGTTCGGGATGGACTCGCGAAAAGTGATGCGGGAAATGAAGACGGCATTGTACATACCGTACGGGCTGGTGGCGCTGGGCACGCTCGCGTCGGCGCTGCTGGGGCTCGTGTTCATCATGGGCCTGACCCAACCAATAAAGACCTTGCTGGAGTCCACCCGGAAGCTGCAGGGCGGTGACCTGGACCACCGGATCACCGGCCTGAAGGGGGAGTTCGGCGAGCTGGCGGCCGCCTTCAACGAGATGGCCGAATCGTTGAAGGAGCAGATGCGACGGATGCGGGAGGCGCAGGAGCAGATGGTCCGGGCCGAGACGATGGCGGCCGTCGGCACGCTGTCGTCGGGGATCTCCCATGAACTGAGCGCTCCGTTGAGCGTAATCCAGAACATGGCCGAGCTGGCCCGGCAGGACGTTGCGGACAACCCTTCCCTGACCGAGGACCTGAAGGTCATCGAGGACGAAGCGAAACAGGCGATCGCGATCACCCGGACCATGCGGGGATTCGCGAAATCGCCGCAATCGAAAATCGAGCCGGTCGACGTCAACGAGGTGCTGGAAGAGATCTTCCGGATCATCGAGTTCCAGCCGAGGACCCGCTCCATCCTCATTGTCAAGGATCTGGCCGCGGACCTGCCGCCGATCCGGGCGAGCGCCGTTCCGATGCGCCAGGTCTTCCTGAACGTCATCCTGAATTCCATACAGGCCATGCCGGACGGCGGCGAGCTGCGGGTCGCCACCTGGAGCGTTCCCTCCGCCCGGCCGGAAGGGATCCGCGTCTCGATCTCGGACACCGGAACCGGGATCCCGCACGAGCACCTGAGGAAGATCTTCCAACCGTTCTTCACGACCAAGGAGGAAGGCACGGGGCTCGGGCTGGCCATCTCCCTCGGAATCGTCCAGGCGCACAACGGAAGGATCGACGTGGAGAGCGAAGCGGGCAAAGGGACCACGTTCCATGTTTTCCTTCCGTTGGCCGGAGCGCAGGAGTCCTCATGAGAAAACACATCCTGATCGTCGAAGACGACGCGCGGCTCTCGAAAGTGCTGTCCCGCGTGCTGGAAAAGGAAGGATACGAAGTGGCCGTCGCCGGCACCGCCGGGGAGGGGATCGAAAAGCTTTCTCAGGAGATGCCCGGGATCGTGCTGACCGACATCTACCTCCCCGACGGGACGGGGATGGAGATCCTCGAGTCCGCCACATCACGGAGCCGGAGCGTCGACGTGATCGTCATGACCGCGCATGCCACCGTCGAATCCGCGATCCAGGCGATGAAGGCGGGGGCCCGCGATTATCTGCTGAAGCCCTTCCGGGTGGAGGAGCTCGTCATCCACGTAAGAAAGATCTTCGAATGCAGGGCGATCCGCGACGAGAACCTGTTCTTCAAGGAAGGGCTGAAGAGCCAGTACGGATTGGCGGAGATCGTCGGAAACGCCCCCGCGATGCGGGAGATCTTCTCGTTGGTCAAAAGCGTCGCGAGCAGCCGCTCCCCCGTCCTGATCCAGGGGGAAAGCGGCACCGGGAAGGATCTGATCGCCCGGGCCATCCACTTCGGAGGAGACCGCGCGGAGAAGGTGTTCGTCCCCCTCAACTGCAGCGCCATTCCGGAGAACCTGCTCGAGTCGGAGCTGTTCGGCCACGTCAAGGGAGCGTACACCGGCGCGGCGGAAGCCAAGCGAGGTCTGTTCGAATTCGCCCACGAGGGAACGCTCTTCCTGGACGAGATCGGCGACCTGTCCCACGGCCTGCAGGCGAAGCTGCTGCGCGCGATCGAGGAAGGGCGGATCCGGCGCGTCGGCGATTGCCGGGAAATCGCGGTGGACGTGCGGATCATCGCCGCCACCAACAAGGAGATCTCGTCCCTGATGAAGAACGGGGAATTCCGGGAGGACCTGTATTACCGGATGGCGGTCATCCCGATCCGTATCCCCCCGTTGAGGGAACGGAAGGAAGACCTCCGGATGTTGACGGAACACTTCGTGAGCCGTTTCCAGGACGGCAAAAGGCCGGCCATCCGCATCGGCGACCAAGCCATGGAAACGCTCATGCGATACGACTGGCCCGGAAACATCCGGGAGCTGAAAAACCTCGTCGAACGGCTCTCCATCCTGAAGGCGGGGGAAATCATCGCGCCCGGAGATCTTCCTCCGGAGTTTCACTCATCGCCATCCTGCGTCGAAGGCGACGAAGACGGATTGGATTACCAGAAGCTGAAGCAGAAGACCCTCGAGGATTTCCACCGCAGGATCGTCGCCGACGCCCTCACGAAATACGGGGGGAACGTATCGAGGGCATCCGGGGCCCTCGGATTGGCGCGGGGGAACTTCCAGCGGATCATGAGACGATACGGATTCCAGTCCTCCAATTACCGGGACGGGGAGTAGAGATCCCGTTCAGGGTGCCGCTTTCGACGTCGGGACGGAACGTTTCCGCAGCACCCCGGAGAAATCGGAAAACCGCATTGAATACAGGGGGTATCTGCTATCCTCCCGTCGCAGGGTGCCTCAGGAGTGCGCGGTTTCGCCGCTCCCTGCGCGACGGCGGGAAACCGGCATCCGCTGAAGGCAAGGATTTTCAACAGCTTCGGCCGCATGCCCCGGGGAGGAACGGGTATTGCTTGATTTCTCTTCATCATGGTCAAGGTTCTGGTCGTCGACGACGATTCCCGTTACAGGGCAATTATCGAACGGGTTCTCTCGCGCACCTGCCAGTTCGCCGTGACGTCGGCGGCCACGGAGAGGCAGGCGTGGGAAACGCTCGAGCATGACGATTTCGATCTCGTCCTCCTGGACCTGTACATCGAAGGGCAGAAAAGCTGGGAAACGCTGAAGCGGGTCGCGACGCACCCCGGCAAACCCGTCGCCATCCTCTTCTCCTGCGAAGATACCCGCGGAAACGCCGATCTCGCCGCATCCCTCGGCGCTTACGCGTTTCTTCCGAAGCCGTTCGACTTCATGCACCTGCAAAGAAACATCGAATCCGCGCTCGGCCTGAGAATCCGGGACATCTTCCCCCCCGCCGCAGGTTCTCTCCCATCGGATGCCGGCCGCCACGATCCGCGGAATCCCTGATCTCTTCTGAATAACCGGAGAAGACCGCCTTCCGCGCCGCACCGGGTGCCCCATTTCTGGTGCACCCGGACACATCGGAAAAACTTGAAGAATCCCCCGACGGCCTGCCTCAGAACCGGAACACGTCCGCCGGAGCGTCGCCCGCAAGTTGCCGTATCGACAGTTGTTTATTCATGGCACACCGATTGCTGCTTATGCGGCTTACAGGATGCGTTCAGCGTCGGAAGAAAAAATAATTTTCCGAGAGGAGGGGGGAAACCGGAGAAGGAGGCGCGAACGGAATCGTTGAAGGCAACCGGATAAAAAAGGAAGGAGGGGAAGAAAGTGAAAAAGACTTTGATACTCATCGCCGTAGCCGCGGCGCTGGCGCTGGTCCCGGCCAGCTCCATGGCAGGGATCGCGACCACCGCCCACGACCTGTCGGGTAAAGGCTGGGGCACGGACCAGATCTGCGTCTTCTGCCATACGCCGCACAACGCTAAAGCCGAACAGATCATTCCGCTCTGGAATCACGGGGCCCGCACATCAACTTCGTACACCCTGTACACCAGCACCACCCTGGACGCGGGGCCCCTCGGGCAGCCGGTGGGCGTTTCGAAAGCCTGCCTGAGCTGCCACGACGGCGTGACGGCCATCGACTCCTACGGGGCCCGGACAGGATCGAATTATATGACGGGGGATAACACGGTTGGACGCAGCAATACCCTTGCCGATGACCATCCGATCTCATTCACCTGGCCCACCACGGACACCGGGCTGTATACGCCTTCCTCGGGAAAAGTAGGCACGCTACAACTTCCGCTCTACGGCACAGGCAATGATCAGATGGAGTGCGGCTCCTGCCACGATGTACACAATAACGCCCATGCCCCATTCCTGCGGGCCGCCAACGCAGCGAGTGCATTGTGTTTGAACTGCCACAACAAGTAACCGGAGAGGAGGCGATCTGCTCCGGCATATCAGGGAAGCGACAATGAGACGGACACACAGGCATCCGCTGAAATAGAAACCGGCGGATGCCTGTGTGTCGCTCTGAAACAGAAGAGGAAGCAGGACGCAAAGGAGGTGAACCGGTGAGCAAGCCTCGTCGGATATTGGTGCGGGTTGCGGGGGTCGCCGCATCGATGCTATTTTCGGCCTCGTCCCTCGCGACGATCACCGGGTCCATGCATGACTTCTCCGCCAGGGGCTATGGGACGGACGAGATCTGCGTTTTCTGCCACACGCCGCACAACGCCAAGACCCCGCAGCTCGCACCGCTCTGGAACCACGCGACGACTGTTGCCACGTACACGCTGTACAGCAGCCCCACCATGAACGTACCGGTTGGCCAGCCGGGGAACGCCTCGAAATCGTGCCTGAGCTGCCACGACGGGTCGGTGGCGATCGACTCCTACGGGAGCCGAACGGGAACGAATCTCATGCCGGGAACTCCAGGCATCCCGGGCAGCCCGAACCTGGGAATCGATCTCAGCGACGACCATCCGGTGGGCATCCAATGGGTTCACCAGACCTGCCCCACCGGCCCCGGCTCCGAACACTGCTGCACGCTGGAATGTCACACCTCCCTGGACCCCGACGGAATGCCCTTCTATGGGACTTACCACAACCGCTATATGGAATGCGCCACGTGCCACGAGCCTCATTTGAAGTATTCGAACCCGAAGATGCTGCGCAGACCGCTGGCCGGCTCGGAAATCTGCCTGACGTGCCACGCAAAATAAAGACCGTGAAACCGTACCCGACGACGATGCATGCGTGGGCTTTCGCTCTCCTCCTGGTGGGGATCCTTCTCCCTCCGCCTATGTCTTTCGCGGGATCGATCGTAGGAACGGCCCACGATCTGTCCGGCCGGGGCTGGGGGACGGACGAGATCTGCGTCTTCTGCCATACACCCCACACCGCAAGGGCGCAGCAGCTTGCTCCTCTCTGGAATCATGCGTCGGCCACCGCCACATACGTACTTTACGGCAGCCCCACCATGGACGAGATCCCCGAGCAGCCGGGAAACGCCTCGAAATCGTGCCTGAGCTGCCACGACGGGACGGTGGCGATCGACGCCTACGGGAGCCGGACGGGATCGAACATAATGCCGGGCGACCCGGGAACGCCGGGAAGCAGAAACCTGGGGATCGACCTGTCGGACGATCACCCCGTCGGTGTTCTTTGGGACCACCAGACGATGAATCCGACTCCGATCTGTACGACGTGCCACTCGGGAGGCCACCATTCTCCTCCGCAGCCGATCGGAGGGGAGCTGCGATTCTATAACGGCAGGGTGGAGTGCGGTTCCTGCCACAACGCGCACAGCGACACCCTGACCAAGTTCCTGCGGAAGACCGTTGCCGGCTCGGCCATCTGTCTCCACTGCCACCAGAACAAATGAATTGCCGGAAAGGAATATCCATGTCGCTGGATATAAATAAGAGGGCACGGCAACTGGCAGCCGGCGCGGGCCTGCTCATCCTGTTTGCCGGCTGCGCGACGACGCCGGTTTCCAAGCCCAGGACGGACATTTTCTTCCCGCCGCCGCCGGAAGCGGCGCGTCTTCAGTATCTTACGAGCTTCTCCAGCGAGCAGGACCTGGGGGGAGGGCCGGGGAAGTTCGCCTCCTTCGTCGTGGGGAAGGCGCCCCCCGACAAGCCGATCGGTAAACCGTACGGGGTCGCGCTGCGGGACGGCATGCTGTACGTCTGCGATACGGGGGTCCAGGCGATCGAGATCCTGGACCTGCAGAAGAAGCAGTTCCGTTACTTTACGCCCGCCAGGGAAGCGTCCCTTCGGACCCCGGTGAATATCGCCGTGGATCACGACGGCACGCGGTACGTGGCCGACACGGGGCGCGGCCAGGTGGTGATCTTCGCCGCCGACGACCGGTACCTGGGCGCGATCGGAGAGAAGGTTCTCAGGGCGGCCAAGGCGCACTCGAAGGCGCCGCCGCAAACCGAAGCGGCGTCCGTGGACGCGGTCGACGAAATGAAGCCGACCGACGTGGCGATTGCGGGGGACCGGCTGTACGTGGCCGACATGAAAAACAACCGCGTGCGGGTGTACGACAAGGCCACGCGCAAGCTGTTGTTCTCGATCCCCGCCGACCCCGCCGCGGCGGACCCGCAGGCCAAGCTGTACGCCCCCGTCAACCTGGCGGTCGATGCGCAGCGGCGTCTGTACGTGACCGACATCGGGGCGTTCCGCGTGCAGCAGTACGATCCCGACGGGAAGTTCCTGCGAAGCTTCGGCCGCATGGGCGATTCCCCCGGCGAATTCGCCCGCCCCAAGGGGGTGGCCGTGGATCGCGAGGGCCGCGTCTACGTGGTGGACGCGGCAGCTCAGGTGGTCCAGATCTTCGACGCCGAAGGGAAGCTCCTGCTGTTCTTCGGCGAGCCGGAAGGCAGCCCGGTGGGGCTGAACCTGCCCGCCAAGGTAGTGATCGACTACGACCACGTCGGCCTGTTCCGGTCCTATGCCGCTCCGGGCTTCCAGGTGGAGTATCTCGTGATCGTCACCAACCAGTACGGCGACCGGAAGGTGAGCGTGTTTGGGTTTGGCGGCAAGAAGTAGACACCTGGAACCGCATGCAGGGGATGCGCTGGATGCGAGCGACGATGGCCACCGGAGCGATCTTGGGAACGTTGCTGCTGGCCGCCTGCGGCGCGCACACGAAACGGGAATGGCTGACCTTCTTCTTCGACGGCGTCCCGCCGGAGAAGACGGAAAGCCCCGCCGGCGCCGGGCAACCGGTCGCCTCGGCGCCTCCGAAAGCCGCCCCCGCCGCCTTTCCCGCCGCGAAAGCCGCTCCCGAAAAGGTGGTGCATCCCCCGTACCGCGACCGCCGATGCGATGCGTGTCACGAGTCGAAGTTTTCCCATAAATTGCGCGGCAAGACAGGCGAGATTTGCCTATTGTGCCACCGGAACCTTTTCGCCGAAGCGAAGTTCCGGCATGCGCCGGCGGAGGACGGCTCCTGCCTGGGTTGCCACAACCCCCACGAATCGGCCGAGAAGCACCTGCTGACGCGCAAGGGACAGCATGTCTGCCGGGAGTGCCACGACGAAAAGGACCTGGCGAGCGCCCCGGCGCATGCCGCGAGCGGGACCGCCCTCTGCCAGGCATGCCACGATCCGCACGGCGGCGGCAACCGGCTTTTCATTAAAACCGGCGCACCCCGTGCCCCCGCAGACTTTCCCGCTCCCGCCGCCCGATGAGCATCGGCCGGCTGCCACACGTTCTGCGGGGTTGGCTGGCGGCGGTTTTTTTTTTCGGGACCGTTTCGGGCGCCCAGGCGGCGCGGTTTGCAGCCGTTGTGGAAGAGCCTCGGTGGTTTCGCCTTCGGCCGGATGAGGCGTACATGAAAGTGGACGTCGAGGGACAGCGGGAAAAACGCGAGGTCCAGGGCGAGACGAACGAGCGGAATTACCTGTATGTCGAACCGGTCCTCGGGCTGGGGTTGCGCGGTTCGGTCTATCACCCGAACCTTCTGGAGTTCAACTTGAAGGCGGAGGGGGGGCTCAGTCGGCAGGAGCTCACGCTCGATCCGCCCGGGGGCACGAGCCGAAGCACGAAGTCCCTCCAACGGTATCATGGGGGCGCCGCCATTCTGCGCGCGAAGCCGTACGCGACGAGCCTGTTCGCGGAGAAGGACATCACCTACCAGGATTTCGATTTCTTCAGCCGCGCCCGGGTGGACGCCCAACGCTTCGGCGGCAACACCGGCTACTCGACAGGGCCGGCGCCGTTCCGCCTGGGCTATTCCCGCCTGGAAGAGGACGTGACCGGCCTGCGTAACGGCAATTCGAGCAACGACGAGGAACTCTTCACGTTTACCGCGCACAACGAGCGGGGGAAGACGGGCAGCACCGAATTCACGTATCAGAGCGACGATTTCCGCCGCGAACAGGAAGGAAGTCCCACCGTATCGGGCACCGAATATACCTTCAACCTGTCCGACGCGGAGACCTGGGGCAAGGGCGATCGGAACAGGCTGCGTTCCGCGCTGTATTACCACCGGTTGGACGGCAGCACGATCGACACGCGAAGCCTGACGCTGCGGGAAGACTTCGAATCGAAGCACTCCCGGAACCTGACGGGCAATTATCGTTACTCCTTCGATCGGCGCACGTCCGGCCCGGTGGACAGCGATCTGCACGAAGGAGGCGCCTTGGTGCGCCATCAGCTATACGAAAGCTTGACCTCCGCCCTGGATCTCCACGGATCGAGGATCCGGTCCGACAGCCCCGACACCACGTTTCTATCGACGCGGTACGGCGCAGGGGTGGACGAAAGCTATACCAAGCGGCTTCCAGCCAGGAGCCGGCTTTCCTTGGGGGTAGCCGTCCGTCTCGATCGCGAGGATCGCGAAACCACCGGTGCGGTTCTCCCGGTCCTGGACGAGGCGCACACGCTCACCGACGGAATCCCCACATTCCTGATCCAGTCGAACGTACTCCGAGTAAGCTCGGTCACCGACCCCGCGGGATTCCCTTTCACGGAGACGCTGGACTACGTAATCCTGCCGCTGGGGGCGCAGACCGAGATCCGCCGCGTCTCCGGAGGCCGGATCCCCAACGGGGGCGCCGTGTTGGTGGACTATACCGCCGCCGCCCCGCCATCGGACGCGTTTTCCACTCTGTTCCGCTCCGGACGGGTCCGACTGGATCTGTACGACCGCCTCCTTTCGCTTTACGGGCGCATCAGCGTCTTGTCCATTTCCGGCGGCGAATCCCTCGTCCTCCAGGACATCTCGGACCGGGTCGTCGGTGCGGAGACGCTTTGGCGCTGGCTGCGCGCGGGTGCGGAATATGAGGATTACCGGTCCAACCTGTCACCGTACAGGGCCATGCGGGCGTTCGAATCGCTTTCATTCGAACCCACGAAGAGCTCCACTCTGACATTCGACTTCACGGAGAGCAGGACGACCTACCCCGAGGACGGCCTCACGCAGCGAACTTCAAGTTCCATCGGCCGATTCAGGGCGCGGGTCGCCTCATCCCTTTTCTTCTCCCTGGAAGGGGGGAAGCGCCGCGAACGGGGACGGAGTCTCGACCAGGACCAGAAGACGGTGCGTACGGCGCTCGATTTCGCTTATGGGCAACTGACCGCTAACGCGGGTTACGAATTCCTGGATGAAACGTTGCGAGGCGAACGGCATGTGAGGCACTACTACTTCCTGCGCATGAAGCGGTCGTTATGATGCGGTCGAACCGGATCCGACATTTCGCATGGGCCGTCCTGCTGGCCGCGGCGATCTCCGGGTGCGCCGCGCCGTCCGTCAAGCCGGACGGGACGGGAACCGATCGGCTCCAGCGCGTCTGGCCGCCGCCCCCCGCCGATGCGCGCGTGGTGTACGTGCGGAGCGTCGCGGCGCCGGGCGACCTGGGTATGCGCCCGTCGTTCTTCCGGAGGGTCGCCAACTTCCTCACGGGGGGCCGCGACGGGACGGAACCCCTGGTGAAGCCGTTCGGCATAGCCCTCGACGAGGACGGAAACCTCTGCGTCACGGATACCGGCGTCGGCGCCGTCAGCTTTTTCGACCTTGGCGGGAATCGTTACCGACGCTTCGAAGAGATCGGGAAACTCCGGTTCGTCGCCCCGGTCGCCGTCGTAAAAAGAAACGGGATCTTTTATGTGGCCGACTCGGGGCTGGCGTCCGTATTGGCGTTCGACACCCAAGGGAATCTGCGGATCCGGATCCAGGCGGAGCTCGAGCGGCCTTCGGGACTGGCGATCGCCGGCGAAAAGCTGTACGTGGCCGACGCGCAAGCCCATGCGGTCGCGGTCTTCGACATGGCCGGTAAATTTCTCGCCCGGTTCGGACGGCGCGGCGTGGAACCGGGGGAATTCAATTTCCCGACGCATCTTTCGAGCGACGCAAAGGGGCGGCTGTACGTGACCGACTCGATGAACTCCCGGGTGCAGGTATTCGACGCCGACGGAAGGTTCCTGAACGTGATCGGCGGCATGGGCGACGGCTCCGGGCATTTCAGCCGACCCAAGGGCGTGGCGGTCGACGGTTTCGGGAACGTGTATGTCGCCGACGCCTTGTACGACAACCTTCAGATCTTCGACGAAAAGGGCCGCTTCCTTCTCGACGTGGGAAGAGCCGGGTCGGAAGAAGGCGAATTCTGGATGCCCGCAGGCGTTGCGATCGGCCGGAACAACGAGATCTACGTGGCGGACTCGTACAACTGCCGAGTTCAACAGTTCCAATACGTGGGGAAACCGTGAAGAACATGGGAAACGGGGGACCTTCGGGCCTGCGGCTCAGGCTTTGCCTGGTGCTGTCGGCCTTGATGGGGCTATCGATCTTGCCGCCGCTGCCGGCGTCCGGAGTCGGCATCGTTTCCTCCAGGCACAACCTCTCCGCCGGCGGCCCGGGCTCGGTTAAGGCGGGGACCGAAACGGAGATCTGCATCTTCTGCCATACCCCGCACTATGGTGCGAGCGTGGCGCCGCTGTGGAACCGGTACAGCTCGGGAGCGACCTACATCCCGTACGGCAGCTCCACGGCGATCTCCCGCCCGGGCCAACCCACCGGGGCGTCCAAGCTGTGCCTCTCCTGCCACGACGGCACGGTCGCGCTCGGCTCGATTCGCAGCCGCGGTGCGCCGATTCCGATGCAGGGCGGGATCGGCGTCATCCCCCCGGGGGCGACGCGGCTGGGAACCGACCTGTCGGACGACCACCCGGTCTCCTTCACCTACGACGCGGGACTGGCCGCGGCCAACGGACAGCTCTACAATCCGTCCACGCTCACCGGACGGGTGCGGCTCGACGAGAATGGCGAGCTTCAGTGCACCTCCTGTCACGATCCGCACAACGACCAGTACGGGAAGTTCCGGGTGATGAGCAACTCCGCCTCGGCCCTGTGCACGACCTGCCACAACAAGACGTATTGGAGCGCCGGGATCCACAAGACGGCCAGCGGCGGGCACGGCGGCAGCACCTGGAACGGGCAGCCGCCCGATCCGTGGCCGCACACGGAGGAGACGACGATCGTCGGAAACGGCTGCGAAAACTGCCACACGCCGCACAATGCGGGCACGGGGCAGCGGTTGTTGAATTTCCCCGGCAATGAGCAGAACTGTTACTCGTGCCACAACGGCAACGTCGTGCTCCGCAACATCCAGGCGGAATTCAACAAGGTCAGCGTGCATCCGGTGTCCACGACTTCCGGCCTGCACGATCCGTCGGAGGACCTGGTGAACCCGCCGCGTCACGTCACCTGCGTGGACTGCCACAACCCGCATGCGGCCAGGATCAACCACTGCACGGACTGCCACGTTCCGGCGCATGGGATCGAGTCGATCACGGCGTCCGGCCTGCTTAAGGGGGTCAGGGGGGTCAACGCGTCGGGCACCGCCGTCGACCCGATCACATATCAGTACGAGCTCTGTTTCCGCTGCCACGCCGACAGCGTCAACCGCGGCCCGGCGCGCGTCCCCCGGCAGTTCGTGCAGACCAACACCCGTCTTGCGTTCGCGACGTCCAACGCGTCGTACCACCCCGTGATAACGACGGGTAAAAACCCCGTCGTGCCGAGCCTGATCTCTCCATACACGACCGCCGCGCAGATCACCTGCACCGCATGCCACAGCAACAACAGGGGCGTGGGGGGTCACGTCGGCCCGGGGCCGACGGGGCCGCACGGCTCGGATTATGTCCCGCTGCTGGAGCGGCGGCAGGAGCTGACCGATTTCCAGGGGGAGAGTTCGGCCGTCTACGCGTTGTGTTACAAGTGCCACAGCCGGACCAGCATCCTGAGCGATGTCAGTTTCACCAGACACAACCTTCACGTCGTCACCCGGACGACCGCCTGCACCACCTGTCACGATCCGCACGGAGTGACCACCGTCCCTCGGCTCATCAACTTCAATACGACCTACGTCACCGCCTCCTCCGGAGGCCAGCTCCGGTTCGACGCCG
>JBFLWB010000079.1 GCA_040758155.1 Thermodesulfobacteriota bacterium | reverse complement strand
AGGACAAGAACTCCGTCGGCAACATCTACAACGGCCGGGTCATCCGCGTCCTTCCCGGGATGCAGGCCGCCTTCGTGGACATCGGGATGGACAAGGCGGGGTTCCTCTTCGCGGGCGACTTCGTCACCCCGCAGCTCGAGTTCGATTCCGACACGGCGGAGGAGCCGCCGGTCCTCCCCGACGAGATGGGGATCCGCCCGGCCCGCTATCCGCAGGACCACTTCCTTCCGCCGATCGAGGGGCTGATCCGGGAGGGGCAGCACCTGCTCGTCCAGGTGGCCAAGGAGCCGCTGGGGACGAAGGGGGCCCGGATCACCAGCCATATCACCCTGCCCGGACGCCACCTGGTCCTCCTCACCTGGTCGAACCACATCGGGATCTCCCGACGCATCGAGGACCCGGGGGAACGCGACCGCCTGACGAAGATCGTCGAAGCGATCCGCCCCGAGGGGATGGGCGCCATCGTTCGCACCGCCGCGGAGGGCGGCACGGAGGAGGAGCTGCGGACCGACATGGACTACCTCGTCCGCCTCTGGGAGACGATCCGCAGGAGGAGCGAGAACTCCGCGGCGCCGGCGCTGATCCACCGGGAGCTCTCCCTCTCGATGCGCGCGGTGCGCGACCTGTTCTCCAGCGACTCGGACCGCATCGTGGTCGACTCGCCCGAGGAGTACGGCAAGATCCGGAGCTTCGCGAACCAGTTCTTCCCGCGCATCCAGGACCGCATCGAGCTGTACGGCGGCCCCGAGCCCATCTTCGACAACTACGGCATCGAGATCGAGGTGACGCGCGCCCTCGACAAGAAGGTGTGGCTGAAGAGCGGCGGGTACATCGTGATCGAGCAGACGGAAGCGCTCACCGTCGTGGACGTCAACACGGGGAAGTACGTCGGCCGCTCCTCGCTGGAGGACACGACGGTCAAGATCAACCTCGAGGCGGTCAAGGAGATCGTCTACCAGCTCCGGCTGCGCAACATCGGCGGGATCATCATCATCGACTTCATCGACATGAAGAACGAGGAGAACCGCGAGAAGGTGTACAACGCCCTCGTGGACGCCCTGCTCGCCGACCGCAGCAAGACGACGATCTGCAAGATCTCGGAGCTGGGGCTGGTCGAGATGACGCGGAAGCGGGTCCGGGAGAGCCTGGGCCGCTCCCTGTCGGAGGCGTGCCCCTACTGCTCGGGCGAGGGGGTGCTCCAGTCGAAGAAGACGATCTGCTACAACATCTTCCGCGCGCTCGAGCGCCAGAGCCTCCTCTTCTCCGGACGCCAGGTGTCGCTCTTCGTCCACCCCGCCCTCGCGGAGGAGCTGTTCGGCGAGGAGCGGAGGTTCCTGGAGATCCTCGAGCAGAAATACGGGATGAAGGTGAACATCTCCGCGTCCGAGAAGTTCCACATCGAGCAGTACCGTATCGAGCCGAGCTGAAGGGGAGGAAGAGCAGAACGGCAGAACGGCAGAACGGGGACGTTCATGAGTTCTTGCGCAATAGAGGGACAGAGATGCAGGGAGAGAACCCCTGAACCGAAGAAGGGGGGGCAAAGAACCGGGACGTTCATGAGAAGCCCGACAGATAACGCCGATCAGCCTTCTCATGAACGTCCCGGTTCTTTGCCCCCATCATCCTGCATCTCTGTCCCACTTTTGCGGAAGTTCTAAGGAACGTCCCCGTTCTGCTGGCCCGGCTCTGCGAGCTTGACGCCTCCCCCAGGAGTTCATATATTAATAAATTCGTGCGCGTTTCCTTTCGCCCGCGCCGGCGTAGCTCAGTGGTAGAGCAGCTGATTCGTAATCAGCAGGTCGTCGGTTCAATCCCGACCGCCGGCTCCATGATTCTTCCCATGTCGATTTCGTG
This sequence comes from Thermodesulfobacteriota bacterium, assembly GCA_040758155.1. NCBI lineage: Bacteria > Pseudomonadati > Thermodesulfobacteriota > Thermodesulfobacteriota bacterium. The sequence continues at coordinate 1,872 of JBFLWB010000079.1, read as the reverse complement.
AGGGATTGAACCGACCAATTCAATCCTGAAGGGCAGGGATGCTCGAATGCCGCGGCAGCCAGGGATGGCTACGGACTTTGTTGCCGCGGCCGACCGCCGGCCCCATGATTCTTCCCATGCCGAATTCGTGAGGGATTGAACCGACCAATTCAATCCTGAAGGGCAGGGATGCTCGAATGCCGCGGCAGCCAGGGATGGCCACGGAATTTGTTGCCGCGGCCGACCGCCGGCTCCGCTCCCTTGCCTTACCTTTCCGCCTTCCGCTTCATCTCGGCCGCAAGCTTCTTCGCGATTGAGAGCTGTCCGGGACTCAGCCGGTACGCCGCGTTGTCCCGGTTCCCTACCGCGATCTCCCGCCGGTCCATGTCCCACTCGGAATACGAGGTGGCCGCAAGGTCGAACCACACATACGCGGATATGAAGTCCTGCGGCACCCCTTTCCCGTACGCGAACATGACGCCGAGGTTGTTCCGGGCGACCGGGTTCCCGTGGGCCGCGGCGTCCTTGTACCACTTCACCGCTTCGCCATAGTCGAGCTCCACGCCCTGGCCGTTTTCGAACATGACACCGACGTTGTTCAGCGCCTCCGAATCGCCCTGGGCCGCCGCCTTCCTGTACCACCGCATCGCCTCGATGTAGTCCTGCCCCACGCCCTTGCCCGACTGGTACATGTATCCAAGAAGGTTCTGCGCCTTGGGCTCCCCCGTTTCGGCCAGCGCCCTGGCGAGCCGGAACGCCGCTTCGAATTCCCCCTGGACGAAGGCCATCTGGATATCCTCCATCGGCCCTGCGATAGACGCGCCCGCCGGGAACACGGAAAGGGCGAACGCCACCCCGACGATGACGGCGGTTGTGCATTTCATGGTGCCGCCTCCGATCTCTCTCCCTCGAACATTTGATCCTCCATCGGCGGGAAGAGTTGTCGCGGCGGATGAAATTTCTCCGGGGGCCCGGGGGCGCCCCGCCTTCCCCCCGGCGGCGCGCGGAACGGACCTCCTTGATATCACGCAGGATTTCGATGGACATCCGGCATTATCGGGTGTGAAATATACTTGTATTCACGATCGGCCCGGTCCCCTGTAAACCTGCAACCCTTCCCCGGTTTCCCGCCGCAATACGAAGACCGCTTCCTGCGGCGGCATGCAGGAGGGTCCCATGGCCTTGAGCGAAATCACCATCACCAGGGCGATCATCGACCGGTTCTCCAGGAAACTCATGGACCACGTCGACGTGGACACGGCGATCGTCGGCGCCGGCCCCGCGGGGCTGGCGGCGGCCTACTTCCTCGCGAAGGAAGGGCGCAAGGTCGCGGTGTTCGAGCGCAAGCTGAGCATCGGCGGAGGGATGTGGGGCGGCGGGATGATGTTCAACGAGATCGTGGTGCAGGAGGAGGCGAAGGAGATCCTCGACCTCTTCGGCGTGACCACGCAGGAGTACGAGCCCGGCTACTACACGGCGGATGCGGTCGAGGCGGCTTCCACGATCTGCTCGCACGCGACGAAGGCGGGCGCGAAGGTCTTCAACTGCATGAGCGTCGAGGACGTCATGATCCGGGAGGGGCGTGTCATCGGGCTCGTCATCACCTGGTCCCCCGTGGAGATGACGGGGCTGCACGTGGACCCGCTCTCCGTGACGGCGAAGAACATCGTGGACGCGACCGGCCACGCCACCGAGGTGCTGGCGGTGATCGCGCGGAAGGCGGACGTCAGGCTGTTCACCGAAACCGGGAAGATCCTCGGCGAGCGGTCCATGTGGGCCGAGAAGGCGGAGCGCCTGACGCTGGAGAACACGAAGCGGATCTGCCCGGGGGTGTTCGTCGCGGGGATGTCCGCCAACGCCGCGTTCGGCGGCCCGAGGATGGGGCCCATCTTC
>JBFLWB010000078.1 GCA_040758155.1 Thermodesulfobacteriota bacterium | reverse complement strand
GGGAGCCCGGGGTAACCCACCCAGGAGACCTTCGGATGCCCTTCGAGGAACTTCCCCACGGCCAGCGCGTTCGTGCTGTGCCGCTCCATCCGCAGGTGGAGCGTCTCGAGCCCCTGCAGAAACTGGAACGCGTTGAAGGGGGATAGCGCCGGTCCGAGGTCGCGCAGGAGCGTCACCCGGAGGCGAAGAATGAACGCAACGTTCCCCAGCCCCGGGAAATCCCCGAAGGTCTCCCAGAACTTCAACCCATGGTATGACGCGTCAGGGGAAGTGTAGTCGGGGAAGTTCCCGTTCCCCCAGTCGAACTTCCCCGAGTCCACCACGATTCCGCCGATCGAGGTCCCGTGCCCGCCGATGAACTTGGTGGCCGAATGGATGACGACGTCCGCACCGTGGTCGAACGGCCGGAGCAGGAAGGGGGAAGGCATCGTGTTGTCCACCACGAGGGGAATTCCTGCGTCGTGGGCAATCTTCGAAACGGCGGCGAAATCGAGGGTGTCGAGCTTCGGATTCCCCACCGACTCGGCGAAGACCGCCTTCGTCTTCTTCCCGATCGCCCTGCGGAAATTCGCGGGGTCCGCCGGGTCGACGAATTTCACGCCGATCCCCATCCTGGGGAGGGTGTGGGCGAAGAGGTTGTACGTCCCGCCGTAAAGGGAAGCCGAGGAGACGATCTCATCGCCCGCGCGGGCGATGTTCAGCAGCGCCAGCGTCTCCGCCGCCTGCCCCGAGGCGACCGCCACCGCCCCCGTGCCCCCTTCCAGCTGCGCCACCCGCTGCTCCAGGACGTCCGTGGTCGGGTTCATGATCCGGGTGTAGATGTTGCCGAACTCCTGCAGCGCGAACAGGCGCGCGGCGTGGGAGGAATCCCGGAAAACGTAGGAGGTGGTCTGGTAGATGGGCACCGCCCGGGCGCCGGTCGTCGGATCCGGTTTCTGTCCACCATGGAGGGCGATGGTTTCCGGCTTGAGGCTCGATGACATCGGGAGGACTCCTTTCTGTACGGATATTACATAAACCCGATAAAGTAAGTAGGGTATAGGCTATCTAGACGGGGTTGTCGTGTCAACCGTTTTTCGCCCGGTCCGATTCCGCGCGAAGGCACCGGATCCCGTAACCGAGCATTTCGGCAAGCTCCGTGAGGAGCCGAACCTCTTCCGTGTCGAACGCATCGGGTCTGGCCGAATAGACGGTCAGGGCCCCCGTGCGCTCCCCGAACGGCAGGGACAGGGTCGAAGCGTACCCCCTGCGAAGCGCCTCGGCGCGCCACGGCTCGAAGCACGGGTCCGTCAGGATGTCCCGGGCGACGACCGGAGCCCCCGTACGGATGGAAGTCCCCGTCGGACCCCGGCCCCGGACGGCGTCCGACCAGGTGAGCGACAGGGTCTGGAGATACCCCTCCTCGAACCCGAATTGGGCCACGGGGCGCACGGACCTTCCCGGATCGTCCTCGGCGATTCCGATCCAGGCAAGCCGGTAGCCCCCCTCTTCCACGACGATCCGGCACACTTCCGAATACAGCTCCGACTCGCCTTTCGCGCGAACGAGGGAACCGGCGAATTCCCACATCATGCGCAATGCCCGATTCGCCTTGCGGAGGGCCTCCTCCTCGCGCTTCTTCTCCGTGATCTCCCGGCTCACGCCGAACAGGCCGATGATATTGCCGCTCTCGTCCCGGTACGGCCCCTTCGTGGTGGAGAAGTACCGGGTCGCCGCCCCGCATTCCATCGCATCCTCGTATGTGCGCGTTTCGCCGGAACGGAGGATCTCCCGGTCGTCCTCCACGAATGCCCTTGCGCAATCGGGGGGGAACAGCTCCGGATCTCTCCTCCCGACGATCTCCTCCGCGGGCCTGCCGATGAGCCTCGCGCATGCGGGGTTGACCATCATGTAGCGCCCTTCGGAATCCTTCATGAATATCGAGTCCGTCGTGTTCGAGATGATCGCGTTCAGCAGGTTGTGGCTGCGCGCGACCTCGGCCGTGCGCTGCGCGACCCGCGCCTCCAGCTCCTCGAGGACCACCTGCAGGGTCTCCTCCGCCTCGCGCCGTTCCGTCAGATCGGAGAGGACGACCACGGCCCCCTCGTACGTCCCGGATGCGCCCGGCATCCGGTGCATCTCGATCCGGTAATTGCGCCATCCTTTCGGCGTCTTCAATATTTTCTCGATACGGCGGCAAGGAACGCCCGCCGCGAGGAACGTGGAAACCTCCACCGAGAGGAAGCCGGGGGGCTCGACCTCGCCCAGAAGCTCCGCGGCGGCGCGGTTCGCGTTGTCGATCATCCCTTCCCGGTCCAGGAGAAAGGCGGGCATCGGGAGACTCTCGAACAATGTGAGGTATTTGTTCATACCCGCGTCCGGGCGCAGGCGATGGCGCGGCGTACCGGCCGGGATCCGCTGCAAGCCATGAGGTCGTACAGGCGTTCCATGGGGAGCCGCCTTTCCGCCCGCGGAGGTTTCCCCCCACGGCGGGGGGAAACCGTACCTATGAATATTTTATCGCGACGGTATTTCCGGCGGGTCGAAAAAACGGGGCGGATTCGCCGCTTACTCCCGCTCGAACAGCCCCGCGGCGCCCATCCCGCCGCCGATGCACATCGACACCACTCCCAGGGAAGGACCGCGCCGCTTCATCTCGTGCAGGAGCGTGGCTGCGAGCTTCGCGCCCGTGCAGCCGAGCGGATGTCCCAGCGCGATCGCCCCCCCGTTGACGTTCACCTTGTCGGGATCGAGCGACAGCTCCCGGATGACGGGAAGCGCCTGGGCGGCGAACGCCTCGTTGAGCTCCACCAGGTCGATCCGCGTCGTCTTTACGCGCATCCGCTTCAGCAGCTTCGGGATGGCCTCCATGGGGCCGATCCCCATCACGTCCGGCGCCACGCCCGCCACCGCGAAGCCGAGGAACCGCGCCAGCGGCTCCGCGCCGAGCTTCTTCAGCGCCTTCTCCGAGACCACGATCGATGCCGCGGCGCCGTCGCTCATCTGGGAGGAGTTCCCCGCGGTCACCGTTCCCCGCGCGTCGAAGGCGGGCTTCAGCGCGGCCAGCGCCTCGAGCGTCGTGTCGGCCCGGGGCCCTTCGTCCGACTCGAAGACGATCTCCTTGCGGACGGGCTTCCCGTCGTCGCCCTCGCGGAACACCACGGTGGAGACGGGGACGATCTCGTCGCGGAACTTCCCCCCCCCGATCGCCGCGATCGCCTTCCGGTGGCTGTTGAAGGCGAACTGGTCCTGGTCCTCCCGCGTCACCTGGTACCGGGCGGCCACCTTCTCCGCGGTCAGCCCCATCGGCAGGAAGGTCTCCGGCCGCGTCTCCAGGATCCCGGGGTGGAAGGAGGGCTTGTTCCCGCCCATGGGGACCATCGTCATCGACTCGGTGCCGCCCGCGACGACGATGTCGGCGAACCCCGCCATGATCCGCTCGGCGGCCATCGCGATCGACTGCAGCCCCGAGGAGCAGAACCGGTTGATCGTCATCGCGGGGACATGATCGGGAATCCCCGCCAGCAGGGCGCAGGTGCGCGCCACGTTCATCCCCTGCTCCGCTTCCGGCATCGCGCAGCCGAAGATCACGTCGTCCACTTCCGCCGGGTCGAGCGCCGGGAGCTGCGCGAGCGCGCCGCGGATCGCGGCCGCGCCGAGGTCGTCGGGCCGGGTGTCCTTCAGGCTGCCCTTGTACGCGCGCCCCACCGCCGTGCGCACGGAAGCAATGACATACGCCTTGGTCATCGTCGTATCCTCCCTGGCCGCCTGGAATCGAGTCCCTTAATTCCGCAGCGGCTTCCCTTTCATCAGCATATGCTGGATCCGCGCCTGCGTCTTCTCCTCGCCGCACAGCGAGAGGAACCCCTCGCGCTCCAGGTCGAGCAGCTCCTGCTCGGTCCGCTTCGTCCCCGCCGGGACGTCGCCGCCCGTGAGGATGAACGCGATCTTCCGGCCGATCGATTCGTCGTGGTCGCTGATCTGCCCGGCCGCCTTCATCGCGTAGAGGCCGTAGACGAACTGCGGATAAGCCGATCTGCCCGGCAGGACGATGTCGGTGCGCGGCTTCGGCGCCTCGTACCCTTCCTTGAGCATCCCGAGGACGGTGTTCTTCGCGTCCCGGATCAGGTAATCGCGCTGGATCGTGATCCGGTCCCAGGGGCGGAGGAACCCCATCTCGCGGGCCTCCTTCGCGGAGGTCGAGACCTTCGCCATCCCGATGGTCTCGAACGCCTTCCGGAGGAAGGGCAGCCGGTCGACGCTCACCCCGTCGGGGATCCCTTCCAGGTGGCGGATCGCCATCTCCTTGCAGCCGCCGCCGGCGGGAAGAAGCCCCACGCCCACCTCCACCAGCCCCATGTAGGTCTCGGCCGCCGCGCGGATCCGGTCTGCGCCCAGGCACATCTCCACGCCGCCGCCCAGCACGACCCCTGCCGGGGCCGCCACCACCGGGGCCTCGGAGTACCGGAACCGCATGCAGCAGTCCTGGAAGCCCTTGACGATCTTCTCGAGCTCGTCCCACTGCCTGTTCTGCGCCGCGAGGAAGACCATCATGATGTTCGCCCCGGCGCAGAAGGTCTCCGAGTGGTTGGCGATCACCATCCCCGCGAAATCCTTCTCCGCGAGATCGACGCCCTCCATCAGCATGCCGACGACATCGCCGTCGATCGTGTTCATCTTCGTGTGGAACTCGGCGCACAGAACGCCGTCCCCGATGTCGTAGAGCGTCGCGCCGGCGTTCCTCTTCACGACCTTGCTCCGGTCCGCCAGGGCCGGCAGGTAGATCACCTTCGGCGAGATCGGGGCCGCCACGTACTTCCCGGAGCCGAAATCGAAGAACTCCAGCTTCCCGTCCACCCGGCGGTAGAAGGAGCCGGCGCCGGCGGCGAGCATCCCTTCGACGATCGAAGGGACCGCCTTGCCTTCCGCCTTCATCCGCGCCACCGAGTCGGCGACGCCGACGGCGTCCCACGTCTCGAAGGGCCCGAGCGTCCAGTTGAACCCCCACTTCATGGCGTTGTCGATGTTGAAGACATCGTCCGCGATCTCGGGGATCCGCTTCGCCGCGTAGATCAGCGACTCGGCCAGGACGTCCCAGGCGTACTTCGCCGCCTTGTCGTCGGCGGAGACCACCTTGCGGATCCGCAGCCCCACGTCCTCCTCGCCCTTGGCCGCGTCGATCGAGGGGAAGGAGACCTTCCCCGCCGGCCGGTACTCGAGGGTGCTGTAGTCCAGCACCATCTTCTTCTTGTTTTCGCCCTTCCCTTCCATCTTGAAGAAGCCCGCGCCGGACTTGCGCCCCAGCAGCTTGCGCGCGACCATCTCCTTCACGAAGGGGGGAGGGAGGAACCTGTCCCGGTCCGGGTCGTCCGGGAGGTTCTCGTAGACGTTGTCGGAGACGTGGAGCAGCGTGTCGATCCCCACCAGGTCCGCGGTCCCGAAGGCGGCGGATTTCGGGCGGCCCATCGCGGGGCCCAGCACCTTGTCCACCTCCTCGATCGTCAGCCCGTCCCGCAGCATCGCGTGCATCGCGTACATCATCGCGTACACGCCCACCCGGTTGCCGATGAAGTTCGGCGTGTCCTTGCCGTAGACGATCCCCTTGCCCAGCACCCGCTCGCCGAAATCGGCGATGCCCGAGAGGATCTCCGGGTCGGTGTCCTCCCCCGCCACCAGCTCCAGCAGCTTCATGTACCGGACGGGGTTGAAGAAGTGGGTGACGAGGAAGTGGCGGCGGAAGTCGGCGCCGCGCCCCTCCATCATCCGCGCGATGGAGATGCCCGAGGTATTCGAGGAGACGACGATCCCGGGCTTCCAGAGCCTCTCGATCCTTTCGTAGAGGGCCTGCTTGATCGCCAGGTTCTCGACGACGACCTCGATGACCCAGTCGCACTCCGCGACCTTCCCGAGGTCGTCCTCGAAGTTGCCGATCGAGATCAGGTCGAGGTCCTTCTTCGAATAGATGAGGGACGGCTTGCTCTTCCGGATCGATTCCAGCCCTTTCAGCGCGAACCGGTTCCGGAAGGCGGGGCTGCTCTCCCGGATCCCCTTCTTCTCCTCATCATCCGTGCGCACCGGAGGCACGATGTCGAGCATCAGGCAGGGGATGCCGGCGCTGGCCAGGTGCGCCGCGATCCCGGAGCCCATGACGCCCGCACCCAGGACGGCTACCCTGCGGATTTTCGGAAACATCGGTTCCTCCTCCTGTCGCTTGATGTTGGCCGGGAAGGCGACTGAACGGTGATTCATTTATTGGAATACAACTATCGCATCCCCCGCGGCGTGTCAAGGCGTGGGAGAATCACCGGATGCGCGGCATCTACGTCCACGTCCCGTTCTGCGCCCGCAAGTGCGCGTATTGCGATTTCTACTCCGTCGTGGCCGGCGAAGAGGCGATGGAGCGGTACTGCGGCCTCCTCCTGCGGGAGCTGGAGATCGTCCTCCGGGAGTTTCCGCGGGAGGCGGAACCGCCGGCGGACACGGTGTATTTCGGTGGGGGGACCCCTTCCCTGCTCGGTCCGGTGCGCCTCCGCCGGCTGCTTTCCGGGATACGCTCCCGCCTTCCGGTGGAGAAGACGGCCGAGGTGACGCTGGAGGCGAACCCCGGAACCTTGCAGGAAGAGGACTTTCCCCGGCTCCTGGATGCCGGTTTCACGCGGCTGAGTCTCGGCGTCCAGTCGTTCCGGCCCGCCGTCCTCGCCGCGCTCGGCAGGATCCACTCCGCGCGGGACGCCCGGGACGCCTTCCGGCGGGCGAGGGAGGCGCGGTTCCCCTCCGTGGGAATCGACCTGATCTTCGGGACCCCGGGGCAGGAGGAGGCGGACTGGGAGGAAGAGCTGCGCGAAGCCGCCGCGCTCCGCCCCGATCACATCTCCGCGTACGTCCTCACGCCGGAGCCGGGGACGCCGCTCCACGGGCGGCTGGAGCGCGGTGAGATCGCCCTGCCCTCCGACGATGCGACGGCCAGCATGTACTACACGGCCCGGCGGCGCCTCGCCGCCGCGGGATACCTTCACTACGAGATCTCCAATTTCGCGCTCCCGGGACAGGAGTGCCGTCACAACGGAAAGTACTGGCGCCGCGAAGGATATCTCGGCCTGGGGCCTTCCGCGCACGGGCTGCTGTTCCCGGGGATATCGGCGCCGATGGGGATGCGGACGGCGAACCCGGCCTCCCTGGAGGAATACGCGTCCCGCGTCGGGGAGGAGCGGATCCCCTGGGCGGAAGCCGAGGCGAGGAGCCGGGAGGATGCGTGGAGAGAGTTCCTGATCTTCGGGCTGCGCGTGTCGGAAGGGGTATCGCCGGAAGAGGGGGAAAAAAGGCACGGCCCCCTGCCGGAGAGGCTGTCGGGGGCCGTGGAACGGCTGGTCGCTTCGGGCGGCCTCGTGCGGGACCGCGGTCGGCTGCGGATCCCCGAGGCGTACTGGTTCGTTTCGAACGAGGTGCTGCGGAAGCTCGCTTGACCGCTGCCGCTACCTCCGGTCGCGGCGATCCTCCCGGCGATCGTCGCGCCGATCGTCGCGGCGGTCGTCGCGGCGGTCCTCCCGCCGATCGTGCCGGCGCTCGCCATGCCGCTCGTACCGGTCGCCGGGACTGCGCTCCCTCCACTCCCGCTCCCGTTCCGCCTCCCAGCGCTTGTGGGATTTCCAATGCTTCTTCTCCCAATGGCCGTGCTCCTTCTTCCAGTGGCCGTAAGGGACCGGCCGTACGTCCCGATACCGGACCCGGTAATCGCGCGGCATGTAGACCACGGCCCGGGGGACGCTCGTGGAATGGATGTGGACCCAGGGACCTCTGTATTCCCGCGCCCGGTACCACCGGTCGCCGCGGGGAGACCACCAGTAGCCCGCGTAGAAGAACACATCGATATGGGGATCGGGCACGAAGTAGACCCGGCTCTCCGGGATCACCACGATCTCCGGCGGCTCGGCCACCACGATCGGCGGCGGCCCGATGTTGATGCTGACGCTGACCTCGGCCCGCGCGTCGCCGCCTCCCCATGCAGCAACGGACAGAAACACCAGGATCGCAAACGGAATCCGCATTCTTCCCGAGAATGGCATCCCTCACCTCCCGTTTTTGCTCGCATCCTTCGACGTTATCCGATCGGAATTCCTTCACCCTTTCTTCAATGGCGCCCCCCTTCCCCTTCGATCCGCATATATAATGGTCCATACCGGATTGAAAAACATGAAAAACGTATTCCACGACATGGGGAGGAACGGGCGGTATTCTTTCGGCATCCGCATGAAGCTGTTCGGGTTCCTCCTGCCGCTGGCCTTCCTGCTCGTGTTCGCGGTGGCCTGGGCGGGGTCGAAGATCACCGAATCCACCATGCGAAAGAACCTCCTGCAGCGTGGCGCGGCCATCTCCCGCGTGGTGGCGTTCTCCGCCGGCTATTCGCTGCTGGCCAACGACCAGCTTGCGCTGGACCGCCTGGCGTCCGAGACCCGGGAAAGCGTCCCCGACATCGACTTCGTCGCGATCCGGGACGCCGCGGACAAGGTGGTCGCCCACAGCCGGATCGGCGACCGGGGCAAGACGTTCGCCCCCTCCGCCCGGATCACCCCTCTCGCGACCTATGCGGAAACCCACGCCGACGAGGTGGTGCGCGAGGGACGCACGCTCATCGAGTTCAGCACCCCGATCCAGTTCGCCGGGAAACTGGTGGGAACCGCCACCCTGGCGCTCACGACCGGGACGCTGGCCGCCGCCACCCGGTCCGTCCACCGCCGGATCATGGTCGTCGTATCGGTCGTCCTGGCGCTTGCGTTCGTCGGGACATGGCTGATGTCCAGCCTGATCACGACCCGCGTCAAGCGGCTCCATCAGGGGGTCCTCTCGCTGGGCGGAGGAGCGGAGTTCCGCCCCATCCCAATCGAAAGCACGGACGAGCTGGGAGACCTGACGCGGGCGTTCAACCGGATGGCGGAGGAGATCCTGTCCCAGAAGGAAGGGCTTCAGGCGCAGGCGCGGCAGCTCGAGGAGGCGTACATCGGCATGGTCCGGGTCATCGCCGCATCCCTGGACGCCCGGGACGCGTACACGCAGGGTCACTCCGCCCGCGTCGCGAAGCTCTCCTGCGAGCTGGGCAGGCGGCTGGGGCTGAGCCGGGAGAACCTGATCGACCTGGAGCGGGCCGCCGTCTTCCACGACCTCGGGAAGATCCAGGCGCCCGACGCCGTGCTCCTCAAGGAGGAGCACCTCACGAACGTCGAGGAGCAGCAGATGCGCAGCCACCCGCTGGACGGCACGGAGATCCTGCGGGCGGCGCCTTTCCTGCACCGGTACATCCCGGTGGTCCGCGCGCATCATGAATGGTTCAACGGGGAAGGATACCCGGACGGCAAGAAGGAGAACGAGATTCCCTTCCACGCGCAGATCATCGCCCTTGCGGACGCATTCGACGCCATGACGACGGACAGGCCCTATCGCCAGGCCCTCGGAACCGAGGAGGCGCTGGAGGAGATCCTCCGTTTCCGGGGGACGCAGTTCGCCCCCGACCTCGCCGACGCATTCGCGAAGATGATCCGGGAGCTTCCCGCGATGGACATGGCCACGCTGAGGAGCATGGCGCTTTGAGCGGCCGGCCCGTTCTCGGCGGCCTCCTTTTGCTCGTCCTTGCGCACGCATTCGCGGCCGGATGCGGCTGGCGGAAAGTGGCCCCGCCCGTCGCGGAACCCGCTCCGCCGGTCCGGGTGGAGCCGCCCGCGCCGCTCCCCGCTCCTTCGCCGCCCGCCCCGGCTCCCGCGCTCCCTCCGCCGCTCCCCGCGCCGCCGGTATCCGCCGCGGACAAGGCGGTCGAAAACGGCATGGCGGCCCTGCAGGATGGGGGATTCGAGCGCGCGCTGGAGCTGTTCTCCTCCGCCTTGAAGGAGAAGCCGGGCCACGCCGAGGCCGCCGGGGGATTCGACGAAGCGCTCGTCGGCCTGAAGAAGGCCGGGGACGCGGCGTACGCGCAGGGAAAGCCGGAAGACGCCGGGAAGCGGTGGATGGGAACGCTCCGCCACATCGGGAGCCCGGCCGCCCGGGGGAGGGCGTACCCGTTCACCCGGGCCGACGTGAAGGCGATGCTGGACAAGCTCACCGCGTCGCAGATGGAGAAGGGGCTGCTCAACTACCGTAAGGGGGACATCCCCGCGGCCATCGCCGCATGGAAGACGATCCTTGCGTACGACCCCGAAAACGAGGAGGCGACCCGCGCGGTCCGGACCGCCTCCACACCGCTCGAAAACCACAAGAAGATCCCCCCGGCCGGCGCACC
>JBFLWB010000077.1 GCA_040758155.1 Thermodesulfobacteriota bacterium | reverse complement strand
CTCCCGGATGCGCTCCTGCTCCTCGCGTTGGAGGCGCAGCCGCTCCTCCTCGGCGGCCCGCCGGTCCCGCTCCTCCTTTGCCTGCCGGAGCTGCCGGTCCTTCTCGGCCTGACGCAGCCGTTCCAGCCGGAGGCTCTCCTCTTCGGCATTTCGTGGAACCGCCCTGAAGCCCGCGGCATCTTTCGTCGCAGGCGGGTCCTTGACCGTCACGGTGTGCGTCGTCGCCGCCGATTGTCCGTAACGGTCGACGGCCGTCAACGCCACCGTATAGCTCCCGGCCCGGGGGTACGTGAGCCGGACGGATTTTGTCGAACCCTGCGGGGCGGCGGCATCGGACCGCCACTGGAAGGTGCACGGGCACAGTTCCGCCTCGTCGCCCACGGCGGCGGACAGCGTGACCTGCTCCCCGGCTGCCGCCGGCTGCCGGTCGGCGCCGATGCTCACCGAAAGCGGCTTGGGGACGAAGATCGCGGCGGCGGCCGTCGCGGAGCGCCCCTTGGCGTCTCCCACGATGAGCGTGACGCGCTTGTGCCCCGGCGTCCTCGGCGTGAACGTGACGCTTCGCTTGCCCGCGACCGACCTGCCGTCGGAGGTTTCCCAGCGGAACGTATAACCGTCCGCCTCGTTCACAGGGGCGCCGCCGAGCGTGACGTTCGCGACCAGGGTCACGGCGGTCCCGATGCGCGCCTGCGCCGGTCCCCCGATGGCGGCGCCGAGCGCGGTCCTGTCGCCGGCGGCGCAGGCCGCGGCCCTCTCGGGCAGATGCGCGTTCCTGCCGACCGCCTCCCGGGCCCGTTGGGCGGCGGCCTCGATCTCCCCCACCGCATCCTCGGCCGTGGCCACGGCCTCGCAGCCCCGGGCGGCCTCCCGGGCTTTCGCGAAGAGCCCGTCCGCGCCGGCGAAAAGGTTCTCCATCTCCAGGGACCACTGCGCCACCGGGGCGGCTTCCCCTTCCTGCGCGGCGCACTCCAGAGGAGCGGGCGTCTCGTGCAGGTCGTTGCGAAGGACGGCGACGTCGTTCAGCGATCGCTCCAGTTCCTCTCTATAGACCGGCGACGGAGCATTTTCGGGGAGCAGCCCGGCAAGGTGGCCGATGCGGGCTTCGATGGCGGCGCGCTTCGCGGCCATCTCGCCGCGGAGGGCTTTCAGCGCCTCGTTGCCGGCCGTCCGCTCGGCGGCGATCGCGTGGATCGCCGCGTTGTTCGCGCCCATGCGGGCGCGGATATCTTCCGCCGCCGCCAGCCGGGACGCGGCGCCGTCGGCCGCGGCCTTGAGATCGCCCAGCCGCTTGTTCCGGCCCCTGGCCGCAGTCGATGCGGCGGCCATCCCGGCGGCCGTGCCCTTGCACTTGTCGTATATGCTCCGGATCTTGTCGGCGTCGGCCTTGCCCGAGCAGCTTCCGGCCGCGGCCAGGGCGATCTCGATATCCCCGGCGACCCGTTCTTCCTGCCCCTTCACCGATGTGCGGAGCGCGGCGATCTCGGCGGCGACGGCGGCGCCCCCGGCGCAGCCGCGGCTCTGCGCGACGACCGCTTCGGCGGCCGTTTTGAGCTGCCCTGCAAGCGCTTCCGTCTCCTCGCGCAGCGCCTTCGCCGAGGCGCCCTGGGCGGACAGCTTCCCGCAGAGCCCGCCGTGCCGGGCGGCCAGCGACCGCAGCCCCTGGATTTCGCCCCGGACGCCCCCGGCCAGCTCGCCGAAGCGCGGCAGCAGCTCCTTCTGCTGCTGCCGCAGCCGGTTTTCGGCCTCGACGGCCGGCGCTTCGGCCCAGCGCATGCCGCCCTTGTAGACGCCGTATGCGGCCAGGGGGATGCCGGCCGCCGTCATGGCCGTGGTGAGCGCAGTCATGGTGGCCGTGCTGACCCCCAGGGCGGCCAGCGTCTCGAAGGCGACACCGCCGGCGCCCGCTGCCACGCCGCCGCCCATGACCACGAAAGCGAACTCCTTGAAGCACTCCTGGTCGCCCCGCCCCTCCGCGACGCACGCCTGGTAGTTCACGTAGAGGTCCGCCAGGCCGAGCGCGCCGCCCACGGCATTCCCCACACGTCCGGCGCTCCCGGCCGCGGGCTTTTCGGCAGGACCGGCCGCACCGCTCCGGGAAGGCGCGTTCTGCGCCGCCGGTCGCGGCTTTGCGCCCGTCCCCTTTCCTGGCGCTTCGACCGGCTCGACGGTCGCCGCCGCGGGACTTTTCCCGCCGGCATCCAGCGCCGCCTTTTCCTTGGCGGCGCGCTCAAGCCTGCTCAATTCCATCCGGTCGCGCACGTTGTCCACCACAACGTCGGGCGCCGCCGGCCCCTTGCTCCCGGGAGCGCGCAGTTTCTGCGATTCCTCGACCAGCCCCGCTCCCTTGTTGATGATGGATTCCGGCGTTTCACCCATGGCCGCCAGCCGTTGGCGCCCCTCGGCCGGCGAGATCCGCCCCTCGGCGACCTCCTTGAGGATGGCCGATCCCTTGACGACCTGCTGCGGCACCTTGCCGCCGGCGGCCTCGACCCGCGGCTTGATCTGCCGATCGAACTGCTTGTCGTACTGGCGGGCCTGCTCCAGCCATTGCCCCTGGGCCTCGTTGTGCCTCCCCATCCGCTCGAGCTCGATGGCCTTCTGGCGCGGGGCGTTGCTCTTGTCCTCGATGGCCTTGGAGATCTGCGCCGGGTCGCGGAGCTGCTGGTCCTTCGGCCCCGTGATGATGCGCGAGCCCTCGCTGCGGCTGCCTCCGTAGGCCTCGCGGTGGCGGTAATCGGTCACTTCCACCGCCTGCCCCTCGGCGAAGGCCGACGCCGCTTCGCGCGTCGGCGCCTTGCCGCCGTGGTACGCCTCGTAATACGAATCGTGCACGACGGGACGGGAAACCTCCACGGGAACGTCCATCCCCCGGACCCGGGCCGTCAGGTCCCAATCCTGCCCCACCTTCGGTTTCGCGGACGGATTGGTCGCCTCGAAGAAGGTGACCTCCTCGGGCTTCACGCCGTAGTGTTTCGCGATCCGCTCCCGGGCCAGCTCCCGGGTCCGGTCCTTGACAGAGTCCAGGACGCCGTTGAGCCGTCCCTTCAAGGCGTCCGAGCCTTTCTGGTTGACCCGCTGCACCGCGATGGGGTCCTTCTGCAGCCGCAGCGCCGCTTCCCGGGCCGCGGCCTCCCGGCCGGAATCGGCGGCCCGCTCGAAATCCGCGATGAGGGAATCGGCGTTCCGCACCGCATCGGCGTACGGGTCGCCGGCGGCGCCGGCACGGGCCGAAGGTCCGACCGCAAGGATCCAGGCGATGCAGAAAGGGAGAGCGAGGCGAAGTGTCTTTTTCATGGCACCCTGTTCCGCCGCAAGCGTTGATGGAAACGTTTATCGGCGGAATGAAGGGAAATTTTCAGCGAAAGATCGGGGGAATTGCGGCGATTCCGAAGCCGGGCGCGAGCCCGCCCGACCCGACCGCCCATTCCTTGAAAACGGGTGGGGAGACGGGCGGGACGTTGGGGGCTTACTTCCCGGTCCTGAACGCCGTGTGGCTGTCGATCAGGTTGCGGTAGTCGGGGATGTGGGCGGAAAGCAGCGCGGCCAGCCCGGCGACGTCGTTCCGCCAGTCGCGGTGCAGCTCGCACGCGACGCCGAACCAGCTCATCAACTGCGCGCCCGCGACGGACATGCGGGCCCAGGCGGCATGGCGCGTCACCTCGTCGAAGGTGCCCGAGGCGTCGGTGACGACGAACACGTCGAAACCTTCCTCCAGCGCCGACAGCGCGGGAAACGCGACGCACACCTCGGTCACGATCCCGGCGACGATGAGCTGCTTCCTGCCCGTCGCCTTGACGGCCTCGACGAAATCCTCGTTGTCCCAGGCGTTGATCTGTCCGGGGCGGGCGATATAAGGCGCTCCCGGGAACGCTTCCTTGAGCTCCGGCATCAGCGGCCCGTTCGGGCCTTCCTCGAAACTGGTCGTCAGGATGGCGGGAAGCTTGAAGTACCTGGCGAGATCGGCCAGCGCCAGGACGTTGTTGCGGAACTTGTCCGGGTCGATGTCGCGGACCAGGGACAGCAGCCCCGTCTGGTGGTCGACCAGCAGGACGGCGGCGTTGTTTTTATCGAGACGGACATAGGATTTGCTCATGGTCGCTCTCCTTGGCCGTAAGATGCATTTTTCCGCCCGGAGAGTTCCCGCAGCCCATGGAGAATCGAACCGGAGGAATATACTGAAGGAAACCGGGGGCGACCCATGACCGTGCGCGAAACCGGCATCTTCTACCATCCTTCCTTTTCCCGGCGCAGCTACCTGACGGCCGGGGCCCGGCTGGCCGACTTCCCCGCGGCGCTGGACGGTATCCTCGGAAGCCGCACCGTGCGGATGTACGAGCCGGCGCCCGTGTCGCGCGATCTCCTCCTGAAGGTCCATACGGCGGACCTGATCGAGCGGGTCAAGGGCGATCCCCTCTGCGCAACTGCGTGGCACTCGGCGGGAAGCGTCGTCCTGGCCGGGGAGAAGATCGCGGAAAGCGAGATCGCCAACGCCTTCGCGTTCATCGGCGCCGGGGGGCACCACGCGGGGCGCGAATACTTCGGGGGATACTGCTGCTTCAACGACGTCGCCCTCTGCATCGCCAACCTGCGGGAGAAGTTCGGCTTCCGCCGCTTCGCCATCCTGGACACCGACGCCCACCACGGCGACGGTACGCGCGATCTGTTCTCGGGCGATCCCGACATCCTCCACGTCTGCTTTTGCGACAGGGATTACGAATCGCCCGACGGCGCAAAGGTCGACGTGGCCGCTCCTTCCTTCCGGGACGGTTTGCGGGAGGGGCGGTCCATGAACGATGTCTATTTCGAGCGGGTGGCGCGGCAATTCCCGCGCCGAGCGAGCGATTTCCGGCCCGACCTGCTCTTCTGGTATTTCGGGTTCGATACGCACGAGGGCGACTACGGCGACATCGGCCTGACCGGGCCGTGCTATTGGAATATCGCCGTTTTGATGCGCGAGATTGCGGAGGCGGTCTGCAGGGGGAGGCTGGAAGTGGTCCTCGGCGGCGGTTCGCTGACCCGCCTGGCCACTGATCTGATCCCCCCGATCATCGAGCGGTTGTCGGACCCTCGCCCGGGGTGAGAACCCTTACCGGGACTTGATGAAGATCCCCTTCCTGTACTCGTCGAAAGCGACGCGGAGCTCCTCCTCGGTGTTCATCACGATCGGGCCGTACCACGCCACCGGCTCGCCGATCGGCTTCCCCGCGACCAGGAGGAAACGGACTCCCCCTTCCCCCGCGGTCACGGATACCGCGCCGCCGTCTCCGTAAAGGACGAGCGTCTCCGGGCCGCAAGTGCACTGCCGATCCATGTCGAAATAGTTCCGTCCCGCCTCCTCTCTGGAGTATGGATCCCGTCCCGGGTCGAAGTAACCGGCCCCTTCGAAGACGTACGCGAAGATCGTGTGCCCCTTTTTCACGGCGTGGTGGAAATTCGCCCCTTTCGGGACCGTGACATCGAGGTACTCCGGGTCGGTGACGATGTCCCGGACCGGCCCTTCCGCCCCGTTCGCCCGCCCGCAGATGATCTTCACCTTCGCGCCGCCCTCAAGGACGACCTCGGGGATCTCCCCGCTCTTCACGTCCCGGTACCGCGGGTCCATCATCTTGCGGGATGCGGGCAGATTGGCCCATAACTGGAATCCTCCCATCCGCCCTTGCGCGTCGCCCTTCGGCATCTCCTGGTGGACGATGCCGCTTCCGGCGGTCATCCACTGGACGTCGCCTGCGGAGATGTCCCCCTTGTTGCCCATGCTGTCGCCGTGCTCCACTTCCCCCTCGAGAACGTAGGTGATCGTCTCGATCCCACGGTGCGGGTGCCAGGGAAATCCGGGGAGATACTTCGACGGGTCGTCCGAGCGGAAGTCGTCGAGGAGCAGGAACGGGTCGAGCAGTGGCACCTCCTGGTTGCCGAAGACGCGCTTGAGGTGGACGCCGGCCCCTTCGATCGTCGGTCTGGCGCGCCACACCTTCCGGATTCCTCTCACGGTCGTCATCTCCCGCCTCCTCACGAATCTCCGGTTCCGTCTCAAAAGCCATCCGGCAAGCATCCGAGAAACATCCAGCCCTTCTTGTGGAGATTCCTGCTTATGATGCAAATTCTCCGAATTGGAATCATCGAGGCGATCGCCGCAAGACCCGATGGCAGCCGGACAGCCGAAAAAGAAATGGAAAGGGCGGCCCGAAGGCCGCCCCTTCCATCACCGGAACGCGGGTCGGCTAATTTGGGAGGCTTGCCGTCAACCCGCCGACAACGATCACCGAAACGGGCATGTCCACCACCGGGGTCGTATCCACGTCCTGATTGCCGAGCGGGTCGCCGTTCAGCTTCGTCAGGAGCCCGTCGGCGTCGACCCTCATCCTCGCAATCAGGTCGCCGTTATAATTCACCGCGAATGCGAACCGGCCGCTCCGGTCGACCGTGATGGCGTCCGATCCGTGGCTGACGAACAGGCTGTACGGCGAGCCGGCCATCGGCGTCAATAACCCCGTGTCGAGATCGAGCGTGCTGGCCCCGACATCGGCAACGTTGCTGCCATAGAAGGAGTTGTAGAGAACGCTCTTGGTCGGATGGAAAAAGAGTCCGTGCCAGGAGTCGGTCCCGATGAAGGGACCGAACGGGGAACCCGCCACCGCGGTCAGGGCACCCGTCCCGATGTTGATGGAGAAGCCGGCAAGCATGCTCGTACCCGCTTCGCCTTTTGCGAAGAGGTACGCTCCCGTGGGATCGACCGCCACGCCGTAAGGGGAGGTCACGCCCGTAGCGTAAGGCGCGCCCGCCAGCCGGGTGAGGGCCCCCGTGGCCTGGTCGATGCCGAACGCGTCGACCGTGTCATTCCCGGCCACCGCCAAGTACAGGTATTTGCCCGACGGATGCACCAGGATATCTCCGCGCCCGACATTTCCGATCGCGAAGGGCGAGCCGTCGACCGCCGTCAGGACGCCCGTGGCGGGATCCATGCGGAAGGCGTATACATTCCCCGAAACGTGGGTGGCGTAGACGAACCGTCCCATCGGATCCACCGCGATGTTCAACGTGTCGTTGGTGTTGTCGGTCGGGAACGGCGAGCCTGCAACGAGGGCCAATGCGCCGGTCACATTATCCACCGAATAAACGCTGACTCCCTGTCCTATGTGCGTGGAGAACAGGAACTTCCCGTTCGGATCGCTCAGCACCTTGAAGGATGCCGCGGCGAACGGGGAGCCCGCGATCGGCGTCAGAGCGCCGTTGTCGGTGTTCAGCGTGAACCCCGAGATCCCCCTGTTCGCGCCGGCCACATACACGAACCTCGGCACGAAGGCGAGGACGTTGACCGTCATCGTCGCCGCATTCGTCCCGTCCACGCTCAAGGAGTAGGTGGTCGTGGTCGTGGGCGATACGGTGATCCCGACGCCGCTGGTGACCGGGATGTTGCCGGGATTGATGATGCCCGTCGTACCGGTGAACGTCGCCAGCAGGATCGTCCCCTGCCCCTCGGTGATGGTGGCGGGATTCGCATTGAGGACCGCTCCGACGGCCGCATTGACGGTGTAGGTCAGGGTCGTGGAGGTATTGTCGGCCGCGGTCACCACGCACTGGAGCTGGATGGCGCCGGCGGCCGTGGGGGTGAACGTGACCGTAGGCGTGATCTCGTCGATGAGCGTGGCGCTCCCCGACGCGACGCTCCAGAGATAGCTGCTGTTGTCCTGCGCGGTCGCGGAGGCGGTGTAGCTCTGGTTCACCGTCGCACTCGGGGGCGCCGGGACGGTCCAGCCCGGGGTGATTTCGAGGGTGACGCCGGGCGCGGCGGTCGGCAGAGGAACAGGATCGTTGTTGCTGCAGGCGGACGCCCCAAAAACGAGCATGGCCAGTACCAGCATGACTGCATTGGATCGGAATGCTTTTCCTGCCCCGGTGGAACCAGTACCCATTTTGAGTCGCATTCTACGCCTCCTGAGGATGGTTGCGGCTGCATGTCAGGAATGCAACGCTCCGCTACGTATCGGTTTCCGCGGGTCAAAAATTTAACGGTTCATGAGATTTTTTTCGGGAAGGAGCGCGATCCCGCTGAAATCGATGGGGAAGTTATCGTTCCTGTTCGAAAACGGGTAGAGCGGCGTTACCAGGAAGGCGGGCGGCTTGAGGTCCCTGGCCGCCTGACCGCCGGCCTGATCCCTCCCCTTATCGAACAGCTGTCGGAGACCCGTCAGAAACCGGAGAATCTCCGCGTTTCTCTTCCTTCTCTATCTCATCGAGCCGGCTTCTCAGCGAGGGGTTTGCCAGGTAGATTTCCATCCGCACGTCGGGGTTGCCGTCCCGGTAGCGTTCCACGATGCTCTCCGGATGATTCATGATGGATTCCTCCCGATCTCCCGCGGGTGGGGCAGCAGGTGCGCCACGCCGGCGCGTACGACGTCCGGGTCCGGCATGATCCTGCGATGTCCCAGGCCGCGTGCAGTCAACAAGGTTGCCGGTCCGTCCTGTCGGCACAGCGCTTCCGCATGGGGTGCGCAAAAAGACAACGTCCTGAAAAGCCGGCGCACGGCCCATTCCCGCATTGTATCGGAACGAACGTTCGTGCTATTTCGACAGGAAACATACGCCTTATCCGCCATAACCGCTCCTTAAGGAATCTTGGGGAGGCTGCGCGCCGGTGGGCGCGAAGGGCGCTTTTTCGGTTCTGCCGGCGGGAGAATCCTGCGGTACGACTTGAGTAGCTGTTCGAGCGCGACCGCCTGGCGCTTCTGCGTCTCGGCGCTGTCGAGCAGCGTGTGGTACAGGTGGAATCCCAACAGCAGCGAGTAGATTTCGAACGCGAACTGGTCGCAGTCGATCTCCTCCCGGAAATCCCCCGCCTGCACGGCGGACCGCGCGACGCGCCGCAGGCAGTCGTGCCACCACTCCTGCTGCGCCAGCAGGAAATCCCTCACCTTTCCGGGGCGATTCTTGAAATCGGTGCTCGCGGTCACGAAGATGCATCCGCCCGACAGGTTGTCGGAGTATCGGATCCAGTTTTCGACCAGAGCCCGCACCCTCGGCTCCCCGGCGGCGACGCGCAAGGCCGGGACGATGCAATCCCTGGAAAAGATCTCTCCCGCGTATTTCAGCAGCTCGATCTGAAGGTTTTCCTTGGATTGGAAATGGGCGAACAGCCCGCTCTTGGACATGCCCGTCGCCTTGGCCAATTCGCCGATGGTGACCGCCTCCAGCCCCAGCCGGCTTGCAAGGTCGAGTCCGGCCTCCAGGATGGCCATCCTCGTGTCCGCGCCTTTTTTCATACGCCCATAGTTAGCACGATCGTTCGTGCCGGTCAATGGAGGTCATTCTTATTCCCCGCCTTCGTCGAGCTTTCGGTGTTTTCGCACGTTGAAGACTTTCCATCGCAGGCCGGGATGCGATCGAATCGTTTCCCTTAGGGCCGGGTCGCCCGTAAGCAGTTCGGGTGTGATCTCGCCCTGGCCGTTGAGCCGGTCGAAGAATTCGGTTTCAGCGGGTCGCATCGGCAGCGCGAACGAAAGAAGGCTCCGGCAATCTTTGACGAGTTGATGAGTCCACTCCGCAATCCGGTTCCTGGGCGGCGCCAAGTCAGCGCGCAATAAAGGAAGAAGCATCCGGTCGACTTCCTCCGGGGTGGCTCGGATATCTTCCGCTGAAACCGTGCGTCAGTCCTTCCGGTTGATGCCGCCGTAGACAACGAACGCGAGGCGCAGTTTTTCCCGATCGAGGTCTTTCCGGGACAGGATTTGCCGTGCGTCGAAGAGGTCACGGCCTGCCGAACGCGCGAGCAATGCCGCCATCTTCCCTGCCGCG
>JBFLWB010000076.1 GCA_040758155.1 Thermodesulfobacteriota bacterium | reverse complement strand
GTGAACCGGGAAGGGGCCGTCGGCATCGCGACGCCGCTGCAGCCCGAGGGGATCCGGACCGGGGTGGACTACCCGAACTTCCCGGTGGGCTTCCCGCTCTGGTACCAGGACAACGCCGCGACCAGCACCCCGGCGGTGCCGGTCGGCGGGGTCAAGCTCGGATACTGCCCCGGCACCGATCCGAAGTGCATCTCCGAGCCGGTCAATCCGGCCGACCCGAACTCCGTCGCGCTGCGGGCGGGCGGCGAGGGCTTCTGGTGGGCCGCCGACGCGCTGATGGACGGCACGGCCCTTCCGGGCGCTCCCTTCAGCAGAGCCCTCCTGGTGCTGGCCGTCGAGGCGTTCTTCAACAACGACATCATCCTGGACGGCAACCAGATCGGCTTCGCCCGGCGGCGGATCCGCGTTCAGGATCTTCAGCAGGGCGGCGACTACACCATCACCCATCCTTATGGGACGGAGGTGCTCACGGCCGTCGATGACGGCAAAGGGACAGGGACCTTCGAGATCAACGACACCATCGACGACATGATCGTCAATACCAACCTCGCAAACCTCGCCGCGACGGACAACGCCTTCACCGGCGCGCTGTTCGGCAAGATCGGCCCCCGGTTCCTGAAGTGGACCACGTTCAACCCCGATCCGGCGCTGAACGATCCGCTCCTGCAGCGGCCGCTGGTGCCCGGCGACCTCTCGCGCATGGTCATGTATGTAGGCGACCCGGCCGTCCCCCACGCGGTGACGGGGGGTTCGAACGGCAACGTCTTCCGGATCCAGGGAGGCGGCATCGACGTCCAGACCGACCTCTTCCAGGTTTCCGGCATGGTTTTCGACCCCGTCTTCGTCGCGGCAGGGACGACGCTTCCCGGCCTGCCGGCGCCGGTGCCGGAGGTCATCACGATCGCCAAGGCCCGCTTCCGGCAGCGCAACCTGCAGATCGACCTCTCCGGAACGAGCAATGTCATCGGAAGCACCCTCGTCATCCATGCAGGCCCCGACGCGAGCGGGCCGATCCTCGGCCAGGTCCTGGTCGACGCCGGCGGGTGGCGGCTGCGCACCGTCGCCACGACCAATCTGAACAGCGTCTCCATCGTCTCTTCGACGGGCGCGACGCTGCTCAACCAGCCCGTGCAAGTGCGATGAAGGAAAAGGAGACCAACATGAATAACACGATGAAATACCTCGGCATCTTTTTCGTCGTCGCGCTTCTCGCGGCCGGTTGCGGCTCGAACAATAACGGAATCGCTCCCCTCGCCGCCGGCGGGGGAGGCGTGACCATCGACCAGGCGGCCGGCGGGGTTCCGGTGAACAGCGCGTCGGCCCTCGACATCAACGACAACAACGTGGTCGTCGGCTTCCTGGAGCCCACGGCGGGCGCCACGTTCCAGGCGGCCGCCTGGAACGTCGGCGCCGCCGTCACGCCGAGGTCGCTCGATCCCATCGCGGGGAACGCCTTCTCCGCCGCCTATGCGGTCGACGACGAGGGCAAGGCCATCGGGCAATCCTCGAAGGGGACGCAGAAGGTCGCCGTCTACTGGCCGGCCGGCGCCTCCACCCCGGTCGAACTTCCCGCTCTCAACGCCGCGGGGAACAGCGGGGCCCTCGGCATCAGCGCCGACGGCTCCTGCATCGTGGGAGACGCCCAGGACGCCGGGCTGGCGTCCCAGGCGGTGATCTGGATCGCCGACGCGGGCGGCAACTTCACCAGCCCGCCGGTCGTCCTGCCGGTGAGCCTTGTCGGCAGCGCCTTCAGCTCCGCGAACGGCGTTGCCCGCGCGGGCGCGCAGATCTCGGTCGCGGGCGTCGCCGAGGACAGACTGGGCGTTGCCCATGCGATGGTTTGGACTTCGACCGACGGCGGGGCGATCTTCAGCGCCGCCGACCTGCGCACCGCAGGCGAGGCGGGAAGCCAGGCCATGGCCGTCAACGCCTCGGGCAAGGTCGTGGGCGAGGCGGAAACGGCGCCCGGCGTGTTCGCCGCGGTGTTGTGGGACAACACCGCCGCCCACACCCGGACCATCCTCGCGGAGAACGGCACCGCCAGCGCAATCAACGATGCGGGGAAGGTCGTCGGCACCGCGTCGGGCAAGGCGACCGTATGGAACACGGCGGTCCAGGGCTTCGCCCCGCAGACGCTTTTCGCGACAGCGAGCAGCGTTTACGGGACCAACAACGGGGACGCCACCGGCAATTTCGTGGTCGGCGTGAACGGTGGAAAGGGGTTCGTGAAGAAGGTAAACTGATACCTGACGCAGCTTCATCGGGCGCATCGGGGGCGCGGGGAAGCGATTTTCCGCGCCCCCTGCATTGCGGGCGGCAGTTCCGCGCGAACCGTCATAATGTCCCGTTTCATCAAATAAATAGGGCTCCGATGGAATCGACACCGGGGTTCGGGAGGACCGGCATTGGAAAGCGCTGCCTTCGGGATCCATCACATCACCGCGATCGCGGGGGAACCGCAGCGCAGCATCGATTTCTACACGGGGGTGCTGGGTCTTCGCCTGGTCAAGCTCACCGTGAACCACGACGACCCGTACACGTATCACCTCTATTTCGGCGACGGGAAAGGCCGGCCGGGCACGCTCCTCACCTTTTTCCCGTGGCCGGACGCCCGTAACGGCAGCCGGGGGACCGGGCAGGCGACCGCCGTTTCATTTTCCGTCCCGGAGAGGTCGCTCGGGTACTGGAAGCAGCGGCTGGAGGCGCAGGGGATTCCGGTCCAGGGCCCCCTCCGGCGATTCGGCGAGGAGGTGCTCGTATTCACCGATCCGTGCGGCCTGACGATCGAGCTGTCCCCGCAGCCGGGCATTGTGGACGATCCCTCTGTGCCGCCGGGGCGTGTCCCGGGAAAATACGCCGTCCGGGGGCTTCGGGGCGTCACCCTGTTTCTTGAGGGGCATCTGCGGACCGCGGATCTGCTCGTGGAGACGCTCGGCTTCCTCCCGAAAGAGGCGCAGGGGGACCGGTTCCGGTACGAGGCGGCGGGAGACGGGGCCGGAGGCGTCGTGGACATCCTCTCCCTGCCGTTTCCGATCGAGGGGCGCGTGGCGGCCGGGTCGGTGCATCACGTGGCGTTCCGGGTTCCCGGGCCGGCGGAGCAGGCGGCGCTGCGGGAGCGGCTGAAGACTCTGGGATACGACGTGACGCCGGTCATCGACAGGGTCTATTTCCGGTCGATCTATTTCCGGGAGCCCGGCGGGGTCCTTTTCGAGATCGCCACGGACTCGCCGGGATTCGCGGTCGACGAGCCCGAGGACCGGCTCGGGACCCGGCTCGTGCTGCCGCCGTGGCTCGAGCGGGAACGGGCGTTGGTGGAGAAGGTCCTTCCCCCGGTCCATCTCCCCGCGCCATGATCCCGGGGAGGCGCATCGTCGGGGTATACTGTGTCGGGGCGGGCCGGAACGCATCGGCGGAGGATTGGCAAGGAGGTTCGGGATGAGCGTCATCACCAGTTTCGGGGAAGCGGCTGGCGATCCGGCGATCGACCGGTCGACCTGCGACGTCTGCGGGCAATGCGCCAAGGTCTGCCCCTCCGGGGTCCTGTCGAAGGAGGGCGGCGAGATCCGCGTCGACCACGCCGCGGGATTCGACTGCATCGCCTGCGGGCAGTGCATGATGGCCTGCTCCACCGGAAGCATCGCCGTGACCGGCCGCAAACTATCCCCATCGGACCTGATCCCCGCTCCGGACAGGAACGCGCGCGCGACCTTCGATCAGCTCGAGGCGCTCCTCCTTTCGAGGCGCAGCATCCGCCGGTTCCGCGAAGAGCCGGTAACCCGGGAAGCGGTCGACCGGGTGATCGCCTCCGCGGCGACGGCGCCCATGGGGATCCCCCCGTGGGAGGTGGGGGTCACCGTCTTCCACGGGCGCGACAAGGTCCGCGAGCTGGCGTGGGACATCGCCGACGCCTACGAGAAGATCCTCAACTCCTTCGAAGGGCCCTTGGGACGCATCTTCCGGCGTCTGATGAAGAAGGCCGCCCGCCAGCAGCTCAAGAGCTTCATCCTCCCGCTGGGACGGATCTACGTCGAGGGGAAGAAGAGGAACACCGACAACATCCTGTACGACGCGCCGGCCGCCCTTCTTTTCCACACCTCCCCCTTCGCGGACGCGGCGGACGCGGTCATCGCCTGCACCTATGCGATGGTCGCGGCCGAGTCGATGGGGCTGGGGACCTGCATGATCGGCAGCGTGGCGCCGGTCCTCGAGCGGAGGAAGGACCTGATGGAAAAGCACGGGCTGCCGCCCGGGAACATCCCGAGGATCGTGCTCATCATGGGCCATCCGGCGGTCCGCTTCCGCAAGGCGATCCGCCGGCCGTTCCTCTCCGTGCAGTTCCGGTGACCGCGGCTCCTTCCGCCATGGAAGCGTTCTGGGAAAGGGTCCGCGCGCAGGGAATGTCGGGGGAGGGGATCGGCGCGGCCGACGCCCTGGCTGTGCTCTCCCTGCCCGATTCCTCCTTGTGGCGCCTCCTCGACACCACCGAGCCGGTCCGCAGGCATTTCAAGGGGGACGGCATCCGGCTCTGCTCCATCGTCAACGCCAAGTCCGGCGCGTGCTCCGAGGACTGCTCCTTCTGCTCGCAATCCAGCCGCTCCCTGGCGCGGATCCCGGTCCACCCGCTGCTCTCCGGCGAGGAGCTGTTCCGCGCGGCGGCGGATGCGAAGGAGCGCGGGGCGCGTGAGTTCTCCATCGTGGCCTCCGGCCTCTCAATGCGGAACCGGGAGGAGCTGGTCCGCGTTGGGGACGCGGTGGAGCGGATCGGGAAGGAACTGGGGCTCGAGACGTGCGTCAGTCTCGGCACGCTGTCCGCCGAGGACGTCCGGTATCTCCTCTCGCGGGGCTTGCGGTCGATCCACCACAACCTCGAGACGTCCCGCTCCTTCTTCCCGAACGTCTGCACGACCCATGATTACGACGAGGACGTGGCGGCGGTCCGGGCCGCCAAGGCGGCCGGCGCATGGGTTTGCTGCGGGGGAATCTTCGGCCTGGGCGAGTCGCCGGAGGACCGCGTCGAGCTGGCCATGACGCTAAGGGAGCTTTGCGTCGATTCCATCCCCGCGAATTTCCTGAATCCCGTCCCGGGAACGCCGGTGGAAGGGCGCCGCGACCTGACGCCGATCGCCTGCCTCAAGATCCTTGCGATGCTCCGGCTGACGAACCCGACGAAGGAAATCATCGTCTGCGGCGGCCGGGAGGTGAACCTGCGCGGGCTGCAGTCGCTGATGTTCGCCGCGGGCGCGACCGGCACGATGGCCGGCAACTACCTCACGACCGCCGGCCGTCCCGCGGAAGAGGACCTGCAGATGCTCCGAGACCTGGGGCTGAAGGTGCGGGAGCAGAACAGGCAGAACAGGGAC
>JBFLWB010000075.1 GCA_040758155.1 Thermodesulfobacteriota bacterium | reverse complement strand
ACAAGATGATCAGGATGGCGGTTATCACAACGATTGATTGAGTCAACCGCTTCATTTGAATCCTCCCTTCCTGCATCGCGCACGACGATGCCCTCGGGTGGGTGAACGGATGACGCAGTTTGTGGAAAAAGGGACAAGGGATCCGTCTCGGGAACGATGGTAAGCATCGCTGGTTCCCTTTCCCCGAAGGGATGACGGTTGTGATGAGAGACGATACCGGATTTGTTTACGATCAGTAGTTTATACGGAGGGATAATAACTGTATAGATAATTATTTATGTATGAAGGCATGCATGAACCAGCGAGAAATATTCGTAGGGATTCAAGTCCTTCCTTCGGCGATTGGTCTGATCCATCGGAGGAGAGGCGGTTACGGTCGAAAGAAAAAAGGACTCAGCCATTTTTGGCCAAGTCCTTGGATATCAAGTGGTGGCCCCTCCCAGAATTGAACTGGGGACACGAGGATTTTCAGTCCTCTGCTCTACCATCTGAGCTAAAGGGCCACCCGGCGGAAGTGAGAATTATATCGGCGGGTTCCCTCGGGTGTCAAGCGGAGGGGGCGGCTCCCGGAGAGCTTCCTCCGCCGCCGGCGGGGCTTCCTCCGAACGCGTCGGCGCTTCCGGGTAACTTTCGAGCTCGGCCGACGGGACGTCGGTCCGGATGACCAGCGTCCGGCACACCTTGTCGTGGAGCCCCTGCTTCCGGGCGTCGAAGGCGGCCCATATGTAGCCGATGTTGAACGTCAGGTCGCACAGGAAATAACCCAGCCACCGGAAGAACGCTTTCTTGTAGCCGAGGGGCGACCCGTCCTCGTTGATCACCTTGATCTTCAGCGCCATCTTGCCGAACGTCTGGCCGCAGCTTCCGTGCAGGTAGACGTAGTAGAAGACGGGGAACGCGAGGTAGAACAGGGCGCGCAGCATGTTGGAGAAGGAGAGGCCGTCCCCGATGTCGCCTTCCTCGATGCCGCTGGGGGGCCACAGCCCCGCCTCGCTGCCGATCCGATCCGTGAGGTAGATCAGGTTGAAGGTGGCGAGGATGAGGACCACGTCGATGATCCTGGCCGCCGCCCGCGTCCAGAACCCCGCGTACGCGTAGGTGGGTTGTTCGGTCCTGCTCACCGGATCCATTTCTTCAGGGCGACTCCTTGTGGAAATGGTACATCACCATCGAAAGAACTGCGAGAGCCGCCGTTTCCACGCGCAGGATCCGGCTCCCCAGCCCGGCGCACCGGCAGCCGGCCGCCACGGCCTCCCGGACCTCGTCCGGGGAGAATCCTCCTTCCGGCCCCACCACGAGGGCGATGCCCTTTACCGGCGGGAGCCCGGAGAGGACCTTCTTCAGCGTGAACTCCCTCTCTCCCTCGTAGAAGACGATCCGCCCTTCATGGCTTGCCGCGCGGCGCAACGCCTCGGCGAACGGCACGATCCCGGAAACCTCGGGTATCCGGCCCGAGCCGCACTGTTTCGCGGCAGCGAGCGCCACCCGCTCCCACCTCAGGAGCCGCTTCTTCGCGTCGGACGGGTCCACGCGGGGGATCGTCCGGGACGAGCGGAACGGGACGACCGCGGATACGCCCAGCTCCGTCGCCTTTTCGAGGATGAAGTCCATCTTGTCCGCCTTCGGAAGCCCCACGAGGAGGGTGACGGCAACCGCAGGCGGCGGCTCCGGCGCGAACGTCTCTAGCACCTCCGCCCGCAGGGAACGGGAGGTCGCTTCGAGGATGCGCATCCGGTAGCGGGCGCCTTCCTCGTCGAACGCGTGGAAGGAATCCCCGACGGAGAGGCGCAGGGAGCGGAGCATATGCCCCGCCTCGGTCCCGGACAGGACCGCGGTGTCCCCGGAGATGTTCTTTCGCTGGACGAGGAAGGTGGGCATACGGGAATGTACCGTCCTTAAGGGAGATTCCCCTTGCGGAGAAGCAGGGCGGACCACTGCCCGTCCGTAGCCTCCTCGACGAGGGAGGCGCCGTGGGCGCGGTATTCCTCCGCGACCCAGCCGCTTTTCTCCTTCAGAATCCCGGAGAGGACGATCCACCCGTCCGGGACGCACCGGGCGACGATCTCATTCGACAGGTCGATGAGAATCTCGGCGATCAGGTTGGCGAGCACCAGATCGAATTCCTCCCCGATCGCGGAGAGGACCGTGCCTTCAGCCCGGAACGCGGCGCCCACGCCGTTCAGCCCGGAGTTCATTCTCGCCACGTCCACCGCCACCGGGTCGGTATCGATGCCGAGGACGCGTTCCGCGCCCAGGCGCGCCGCGGCGATCCCCAGGATCCCCGTTCCCGTGCCGATGTCGAGGACCCTGCGGGGGTAGGGCGCCCGCTCGAAGACTTCCTCGACGAACCGGAGGCACATCCGCGTGGTCTCGTGCGTCCCGGTCCCGAATGCCTGCCCGGGGTCGACCGTCAGCACCACCTCACCCTCGGCGGCGTTGAACGCCTCCCAGGACGGCTTGACGACGAGCCGGCGGCCGACCTTCCGCGCCCGGAAGTGCTCCTTCCACTTCTCCGCCCATCCAGTGTCGGTGATCTCGGTTCCTTCGAGGAACGCCTCCGGGCCCCTGCCGAACGACTCGGCGAGCACGGGGAGGAAGTCGAGAAAGGCGCGCTTCAGCTCCCCGAGGTCGGTTTCCCACGGGAAATACGCGGTCAGCTTCGTGATCTTCGGCGGCGGCGGGATCGGGTCGAAAGGGTCGCCCGCGGCGCCGAGAAGCTGCTCGTCGTAGGCCATCCCGAGGGAGCCGCGGTCCATCAGGAACTGGGTGACCGCGTCGATCGTCTCGCGGCGGACCTCCACGGTGAACGATTTCCAGCGCGTCATCCTTCTCCCTTCCGGAGGGCGGAACGTATGCGATTGCCTGCGCCTTGAGCGGGGGCGCGTCCCGCCGGGGCGGCACGCCGAGTATGCTAAAATAGCACTTCACGCATCGGAAAACCTATAAGGAAATATGGATCCAGAGCGAAAAGCCCTTCTGACCGCCGCCGACCGCCTGCGGCCGACGGCCGTCCGGATGCTGCGGGAAATCACCTCCTACGCGGAGCTCGCGCTACGGGAGACCCGCACCTCCCGGGCGCTCTCCTCCTTCCTCGAGCGGAACGGTTTCCGCGTCGCGCATGGGGTGGCCGGAATGGAGACCGCCTTCCGGGCGGAGTATCCGTTCGGCAAGGGGCGCCCGGCGGTGGCTTTCCTTTGCGAGATGGACGCGCTTCCCTCCATCGGTCACGCGTGCGGCCACAATATCGTGGGGGTCGCTTCGGCGTGCGCGGCGGTTGCGCTGGCGCGGGCGGGAAGGGGAACGTTCCGGTCGGGGAAAGTGGTCGTGTTCGGGACTCCCGCCGAGGAAACGGGATACGGCAAGGCCCGGATGGCGGAGGCGGGCGTCTTCCGGGGGATCGACGCCGTCATGATGGTCCATCCGTCCTCCCGCCGGCATGTCGACAAGGGGTACCTCGCCCTCCACAAGATGTACTTCACCTACCACGGCCGCACGGCCCACGCCGCAGCCTATCCCGAGCACGGGATCAACGCGCTGGACGGCGTCCTTCTCCTGTTCAACGGCGTCTCGGCCCTGCGGCAGCAGCTTCCGGACACGGTCCGCGTCCACGGGATCGTAACGGAAGGGGGGCAGGCCCCCAATATCATCCCCGAACGTGCGCAGGCATATTTCTACGTGCGGGGAGAAACGGAAGCCGAGCTGCGGCGGACCGTCGCGCGCGTGAAGGGCTGCGCCGCCGGCGCCGCGAAGGCCAGCGGCTGCCGCCTGTCGATCGAGGAAGGGCCGTACACTCTCTCCCCGATGAAGGCCAACCCCGTCCTGGCGGGGACGTATCGGCGCGCGTTGGGGCTTCTGGGCCTTCAGGAGAGCGGGGCGCCCGCGAACCGCAACCGGGGCTCCTCGGATATAGGAAACGTTTCGCAGGTCGTTCCCACGCTCCAGCCCAATATCCCCGTCACCGGCGGCGAGCGCGTCGAGATCCACACCCGCCGTTTCGCGGAAGCGACGGTGGCGCCGTCGGGCCAGGAAGGAGTGATGGAAGGGATCCGCGCCCTCGCGCTCACCGGCTACGATCTGTTCTCCGACCCTTCGCTGGTCGATGCGGCGTGGCGGGCGTTCAAGGGTCGATAAGCAGAACAGGGACGTTCCTTAGAACTTCCGCAAAAGT
>JBFLWB010000074.1 GCA_040758155.1 Thermodesulfobacteriota bacterium | reverse complement strand
TCCCCGATCTGCTCAAGTTCTCAGGAACGTCCCGGTTCTGACGTTTTGCTCTTTTCGCTATTACCGTTCCCAGAACGTCTCCGCCAGCCCCGCCTTCCAGCTTCCGCCTTCCAGGAATAACCGCAGCACCGCCGGGCGGTCCGCCCCCGGATGGGTGATGAGCACCTCGGCCCGGTCCTTCTCGATGGTGCCGATCTGCCAGCGGCTCTTTTCCAGCGCGGCATCGGGATCGAATCGCCGCAGGAATCCCTCCCAGTACTTGCGGCTGGTGGGCCCTCCCGCTGCAAAATCCTCCCGGATCTGATCTTTGGAGATGGGGGCCTCACCCGCCTTGCGGATCGCCTCGTCCGTTTCGGAGACGATCGTGTCGCGGGACTTCGCCGTCAGGACGCGCCAGAGCGCCGGGTAATCCCGGGCTTTCATCGTCTCGAAAAGCGATTCGGCGGCGGAGAGAATCGCGGGGATGGAAGGGGCATACTCGGGGCCGGCGGCGAGGACGATGGACGGAGCCGGGAGAAAGAAAAACGCCGCGATCGTCAGGATCGCGGCGTATCGTTTATTGCCTGCGCGCAACGGGGAAGATGGGCACCGTCAATGATGGCTGACTGTAGAGCTTCCGCCGCCTCCTCCGCCCGCCGCCACGCCGACCAGGGCGGCTGCGGCCGCCCCTCCGGCGATCCAGCCCCACGTCCCCGCGGAAATCCCGGCAAAGGTTTTCGCGCCGGCGGCTTCCCCCGCCGCCGCCGCTCCGGACGCGGCGCCGGGTCCCGCACCGATGGGCTTCCGCGGCCAGGTCTCCCATGTGGCTCCCTGCGGCGTCTTGGTGGCCGGTTCGGCGGCCTGCGCGATGGAAACGGGCCCCGGTCCGAACGAGAGGATAAAAGCGGCCGCAAGCAGCGACGCCAAAGCTTTCACGGGGAAGCGGAATCGGCGGGTCGTCATGGCAATCCCCTTATGAATCGAAATGTTACCTTTTTCCCTTGTACAGGTCCTTCGTGTCCTTGTCAAGCGATAACTCCGTGTTCCTTCCGATGAAATCGGGCAGCGTCCGGAAGTGGTCGATGTCCTGGCCGGCGTCCCGCGTCCATGGGGAGACGCTGAAGCGATAAGCGGTCCTGGAATCCCGTCCAAGGAAGAGGCGGATCGGGATCGTCACGGCGATCCCCTTGTCGTGATATCCCCGGTTGTCCGGATCGGTGAAGACCGATGTGTCTGTGGCGCTGTACCATGCCGTGAGCGTCACGCCGCGGACGAACTTCGATACCGAGAACCGGGCCCCGTAATCGCCCGCCAGGAAGCGGCCTCCCTTCACGTCGAACCAGATGTCCGCCTCCGGAATATTCAGCCGCCCGCCGAGGAATGCCGTCCGGAACCAGGTGTCCCCCGACAGCCTGAGCGGTTCGTCCGGAGAGCGCTTCCGTACCAGGCTTCCCCCGGCGCCCGCGACTATCCGGCCCCGGTAAAGGGGGACGGCGACCTCCGCATCGAATCCCGCGTACTCGACCTCGAGCAGGCCGGCGGCCGCGCGGCCGAAGATCCCCGGTTCCGCCTTCCCGATCTGCTCGAACATGAGCCGGCTCAGCGCGAGCCCTTCCTGCTTGTACAGCGCAATATCGCTGCGGACCGGTATGGAAAGCGGCTCGACGGAGGTGCTGACGGTGTTCACCGGGTACGCTTCCAGCTCGAAGACCGCCGTTCCGCCCGTCCAGGGGAAGGCGAGGAGATGTCCCGCGATCCCGAGGCGGTAGCTGAAGAAGCGCGACGGATCGTTCAGGAAGGCCGAAAAGCTCGGCCGGATCCCCCAGTCGTGGAAGCGGCGTCCCGCGGCGGGGCGGATCGGGGCTCCGATCCTTTCCGTCCGGAAGGCGGAGAGCTCGAAGAACCGGCTCCGGGAGATGCGCCCTTCGCGAAGCTCCTCGAGCGCTGCGGCCGTGGCGATGAACTCGACCATGGGGATGCCGTTCTCCTTGATCCGCACGCGGACGTACTCGTACTTCCGCGGGACCATCGGCGCGACGGCGTCGAGGAGCGCTTCCACCGCGTTGGGGGTGAAGAAGTATCGGGTGTTCTCCGCGTCGATGCGCAGGGAGAAGTCGTCTCCGTCCACCGCGATGTCCCGGAAGCCGGTCGAAAGGAGCGCCGCAGTGATCCGGCCGGCGAGCGGGTGTTCCCGCAACGCCTCGGGCTCCCTGTACGGCGGGTCGTGGATGGGAATGAGCGGCCGTCCGATGTCGAAGGAGAACGAGGCGCTCAAGGCGACTTCCTCGCCGCGCTGCCAGCTTGCGCCCAGCTCGGCCCACCGGAACGGCTTGAGCCGCACGCCGGCGTTGACCTTCGAGCGGACCGGCTCGCGGAAATGCCTCGGCTGGG
The DNA here is from genome assembly GCA_040758155.1 of Thermodesulfobacteriota bacterium. Lineage (NCBI taxonomy): Bacteria > Pseudomonadati > Thermodesulfobacteriota > Thermodesulfobacteriota bacterium. The sequence goes on along the minus strand of JBFLWB010000074.1, from coordinate 5,830 downwards.
CCGGGTCGCGGACCTGGCGCTCGTAATGAATGGGGCTGTACTCTACCATCACGGCCAGCCACTCGGTCGGCGCGAACTGGACGCCGCCGAAGAGCTGCGCGTCCCGCCACCATTCCTTGGGTCGCGAGAACATCTCGATCTTGAAGCCGTCCATTTTCTCGTCGAGCTGTCGTTCCCCGAGCCTGCCGTTCCCCAGCCCGACGGTGAAGTCGAACGGGAAGATCTGCTTGCTGGCGACGATCGATTGCGCGGAATACAGGCGGGTGCCGTGCGGGTCGGAGATCACCAGCGCGACGGCAGGGGCGTATTTCCCTTCCTTGACGATCTGGAGCTTCGCGTCGATGGTCTTGTCCTTGAAATCCCCGTACCCGGCGCCGAAGGGGTTGTCGAAGCCCGGCACCCCGATCACCTGCGTAACCCGGCCGTTCAGCTCGAAGCGGTCGAACGCACCGATCGCTCCGAAGAAATACCAGTACGGGTAAACGTACGAGCTTCCGACGCGGTACCGGTTCTCCGGCATCACGCGGGCGGTGGGGATCTCGAGAAGGCCGGTCAGGCCGTAGTTGGCGGGCCCGGTGAACGGCTCGTCCCCTGCGGTTGCGGGCGGCGGGGCGGCGGTCCCCGCCGAGAGCAGGAATGCGGCCAGCGCGGCGGCGAGCGACCGGATCACGCGATGGCGGAAGCGGTCGGCCGCTCCCGGGCCTCCATGCCCTCCGGCCGCTCCCGGCCATCCATGGCCTCCGCGGCACTTGCCCATCCATGTGCATCGCGGATGGGCCCTCCATGGCCATCGGCGGAGCGCTCGGGGCGAAGCGGACGGGCGGGTCATGGCTGTGCGGGAAGGAGCGCGGGCGCACCGGAAATCTCGGCGGCGCGCATCAGGATCGTGGGGACCCTCCGGACGATTTTCCGCGGGAGGGCCCGGGGCAGCCGCCGGGGAACGACGATGGTATCGCCCGGGCCGATGGCCGGCGCCCCGGAGACCAGCGCCGTCACCTCCCAGCGCGAGGCCGCCGGGTTCCAGGAGACGATGCCCGGGGTGAGGAGCGCCGTCGACCCGTCCGCCCGCAGCAGGTAGACATGTTCCCTGTCCGCATCCTCCGCGTAACCTCCGGCGCGCGCGATGTATCCCTTCAGCGGGAGGCCGGGTACGTGGGGCGCGTCGCCGACGGCGGTCCGCACGGCCCCTTCGACCGCGACCGAGTCGCGCTTCGCCGGGATTCGCAGCGCGTCGCCCTCTTCCAGCCGCAGGTCATCGGGGCTGTTCTTCAACAGGCGCGGGTGGGACAGTCGGACCGGGATCCTCCCCGAAGCCCGCAATCCCGAGAGGTATGCGGCGACGGGACGCGCCGCCTCCGCGGCGGCTTCCGGGGCGCCGGCTCCCGGCGTGACGCGCCCCGCCATGCCGCGCAGCTCCGCTTCCTGGGCGATGCGGGCGGAGGCACGGACCAGGGATGCGCCGCGCAGCTCCGCGTTGTCGGTGTACCCGCCCGCGGCGGCGATCAGCGCGGAGAGCGTCGCGTCGGGGGGCAGGGTGTATGCGCCGGGATGCCGAACTTCCCCTTCCACCGAAACGGCGATCGGCCAGGGACCCCCCAACGCGAGGGCCGTCACCGGCAGGAGCGCGGCGCCCATGACCGCCAGCAGGAGGAAAAAGGAGGTCTTCGCGGCAGGGAGGGTGCGGGTGTTGTGGGCGGCGGGCGGCATTTCCCGAAGTATACCGCGGAGCCGGCGGATTCCACCTTCGGACTTCCTGCCTTCTAAAGTTTGAGATACTCTTAACCGATGAATGTTGGCGTATAAGATATTGGAATTCATGGGGGTAACCGGATGGACGTGGCGATAGTCGGGACGGGATACGTGGGACTGGTCACCGGCGTCTGCCTCGCGGAACGGGGGAACGAGGTGCTGTGCATCGATTCGAACCCCGCGATCGTCGAAAAGCTGTCGCGCGGAGAGGTGACCATCTACGAGCCGGGCCTCGAGGAGATCTACGCGAGAAACCATAAGAAGGGGCGCATCTCCTTCAACGGGGACCTCGAAAAGGCCGCGAGGGCGGACGTGATCTTCCTGTGCCTTCCCACGCCGCCCGGCGAGGACGGATCGGCCGACCTCAAGTACGTCCTGAAGGTGGCCGGGGAGCTGGGGAAGATCTTCTCCCGCCAGCGCAAGCCGGACTACAAGGTGATCGTCGACAAGTCCACCGTGCCCGTCGGTACGAGCGAGAAGGTACGGGACGCGATCCGGGAACATGCCGGGGACGGAATCGAGTTCGACGTGGTGGCCAACCCGGAGTTTCTCCGCGAGGGATTCGCCGTCGAGGATTTCCTGCGGCCGGAGCGCGTGGTGATCGGATCGAGCAGCGAGCGGGCGATCCTGGTCATGAAGGACCTGTACGAGCCGTTCCTCCAGCCGGGCAGCTCCGTATTCGTGATGGACGAGCGCAGCGCCGAGGTCACGAAGTACGCCGCGAACGCGTTCCTCGCCCTGAAGATCTCCTACATGAACGACCTGGCCAACTTCTGCGACGCCGTCGGGGCGGACATCGACAAGATCCGCGAGGGGATCGGGTCCGACTCGCGCATCGGCAGGAAGTTCCTCTTCCCCGGCCTGGGATACGGCGGCTCGTGCCTCCCGAAGGACGTCAAGGCGCTGCTCAAGACCGCGGAAGACGCGGGGTACCCGTTGACCGTCCTGCAGGCGGTCGAGGACATCAACCAGAGCATGCGCAAGCGGTTCTTCGGGAAGATCGCGCAGTTTTTCGACGGGGACCTGGGAGGGAAGAACATCGCGGTCTGGGGGATCGCCTTCAAGCCGAACACCGACGATACCCGCGAGGCGCCGGTCTTCTACATCGTCGACGAGCTGCTGAAGGCGGACGCGTCGGTGACCGTTTTCGACCCCGAGGCGATGGGAGGGGCGCGGGAAAGATATGGCGACCGGATCCGGTACGCGGAATCCTCCTACGGCGCGCTGCAGGGCGCCGACGCTCTGGTCATCGCGACGGAATGGAACGAGTTCCGGAAACCCGATTTCGGCCTGATGAAGAACCTGATGCGGCAGCCGGTCATGTTCGACGGGCGAAACATCTACGATCCGCGTAAAATGAGGGACATCGGCTTCAAATATTTCTCGATCGGCCGGAAGGGATGATGCGCAGAACCGGGACGTTCCTTAGAACTCCCGCAAAAGCGGGACACACCTGCATCTCTGTCCCTTTTCTGCGGGAGTTCTAAGGAACGTCCCGGTTCTGCGGTTCCTTCCGCCGGGAGGCGCGACATGATCGACGGCGTCAAGACAAAGCCGCTGAAGGTCATACCGGACGAACGCGGAAGATTGATGGAGATCCTGCGCGAGGACGACGAGATCTTCATGCGTTTCGGACAGGTGTACCTGACCACCGGCTACCCCGGCGTCGTGAAGGCCTGGCACTACCACAAGCTGCAGTTCGACCACTTCTGCGTGGTCAAGGGGATGATGAAGGTGGTGCTGTACGATTCGAGGGACGGCTCGCCGACGAAGGGGGAGGTCAACGAGTTTTTCCTCGGGGAGCACCGGCCGATGGTGCTGCGGATTCCGCCGATGGTTTTCCACGGTTTCAAGGCGATCGGCACGGAAGAGGCGCTGGTGATCAACATCCCCACGCAGCCCTACCGGTACGATACCCCGGACGAGTTCCGGGTGCATCCCCACGACAACGATATTCCGTACGACTGGGCGCGGAAGGACGGGTGAAGCGGGTCCTGGTTACAGGCGGGCGGGGGCTGCTCGGCCGGCAGATCGTGGGTGCGTTCGCCCGGCGGTTCGAAGTGCGGGTGACCGACACGGCCGAGCTCGATGTGACGTGCCTCCCGGCGTGCAGGGAAATGGTCACCGGGTATCAGGCGGATGTCGTGGTCCACTGTGCCGCATACACTGCAGTGGACCGGGCGGAGGCCGAGCGGGAGGCCGCCTTCGCGATCAACGAGGGGGGGACGCGCAACGTGGCCATTGCCTGCCGGGAATCGCGGGCGCTCCTGGTGACTTTCGGGTCCGATTACGTGTTCGACGGGACGCTTTCCCGCCCCTACCGGGAGGATGACCCGGTCCGTCCCCTTTCCGTATACGGGGAGAGCAAGCTGGCCGCCGAGAAGGCGCTCCGGGAGGAGGGATGCGACCATCTCCTGGTCCGCACCCAGTGGCTTTACGGGCCGTCGGGGAAGAACTTCATCACCACGATTCTCGAGAAGGCGGGCAGGGGGGACACGCTGCGGGTCGCATCGGACCAGACGGGATGCCCGACCTTCTCGGTCGACCTCGCCGCCGCTACACTCCGGCTGGTGGAGACCGGCGCCCGGGGGACGGTCCACTTCTCGAACGAGGGGGAGACGACCTGGTTTGATCTCGCCCGCTTCGTGCTGAAGGACGACGCGGTCCGGTCGGGAAAGCTGCTTTCCGCCGCCACCCGGGACCTTCCGTATCCCGCGCCGCGCCCCGCGTACTCCGTCCTGAGCAAGGAGAAGTACCGGGAGATCACGGGCGAGTCTCCGAGGCACTGGCAGGACGCGGTGGAGGAATTCCTCGCATCCCTCTCCGCGGGGAAGGCGCACGCATGAAGGTGCTGATCACCGGGGCCGCCGGCTTCATCGGATCGAACTTCGTCCGGTACGCGCTGCGGGCGCGGTCCGACTGGCAGGTCGTCATCGTCGACAAGCTCACCTACGCGGGCAACCTCGCGAACCTGGCGGACGTGGCGGGGGACCCGCGGTACCGCTTCCTCCGTGCCGACATCTGCGACGCTGAGGACGTGGGGCGGATCTTCTCTGAAGAGCGGCCGGACGCGGTGATCAACTTCGCCGCGGAGACGCACGTGGACCGCAGCATCGACGACCCCTCCCTTTTCCTGAGGACGAACATCCTCGGGACGCAAGCGCTGATGGACGCGGCCCGGAAATCCGGCGTCGGGCGGTACCTCCAGATCTCGACCGACGAGGTGTACGGCTCGCTGGGGCCGAAGGGCAAGTTCTCGGAGGATTCGCCGCTGCGCCCCAACTCCCCCTACGCCGCCAGCAAGACGGCGGCCGACCTCCTCGTCCGAGCCTATTTCAAGACGTACGGCTTCCCCGCGCTCGTCACCCGCTGCTCCAACAATTACGGGCCCTACCAGTTTCCGGAGAAGATCATCCCGTTCTTCGTGACGCTGCTCCATGAGGGAAAGCAGGTCCCCGTTTACGGCGACGGGATGAACGTCCGGGACTGGATCCACGTGGACGACCACTCCCGCGCGGTGGAGGCCGTCCTCCTGCGCGGCCGGCCCGGCGAGGTGTACAACGTGGGGGGCGGGAACGAACGGACCAATATCGAAATCACGAAGCTCCTCCTCGAGGCGATGGGCAAGGACGCCTCCTTCATGAAGTTCGTCCCCGACCGCCCCGGCCACGACCGCCGGTACGCCATCGACGACACCAAGATCCGGACGGAGCTGGGCGTCGTCCCGCAGGTCTCCTTCAAGGAAGGCCTCGAGGCGACGGTCCGCTGGTACCTGGATAACGAGTCGTGGTGGCAGTCGGTCCGTTCCGGCGATTACCTGACGTTCTACGACCGCTGGTACACGAAGAAGGACCGGACGTAAGAACCGCAGAACCGGGACGTTCCTTAGAACTTCCGCAGATCGGGGACAGAGCTGGGGGGACATAGAAGGAGAAGAACCGGGACGTTCCTGAGAAGCCCTGCAGATACTGCCTGTCAGCCTTCTCAGGAACGTCCCGGTCTGCTCATTCGCCATTCTTTGGTGGCGGGATTATTGCCTCCCATGTCTGTCCCTCTTCTGCGGAAGTTCTATGGAACGTCC
>JBFLWB010000073.1 GCA_040758155.1 Thermodesulfobacteriota bacterium | reverse complement strand
GCGGGAGAGTATGCTTGCGACAGATTTCTGCGAGACAGTCAGTTTTTTTCATAATCCCTATGCAATGTCTGCCCAACGCCCAGGCTAAGCTGCGGGCCGAGGGCACGCAGCTTGCCGACAGCAATAACACGCTGCAAGCAGCGTGACCGATGGAGCCGTCAGCTTCAGCCTGTAGTTAGGCTGCGAATCAATTAAAGCGAAAGCACGAGCCGTATGCCGTCATCGACAGCCTTCATGATTCGCGCTGGCATTCGCCCGCATTTTTCTGTGAGAAATGTTCGGTCCAACGTAATGATCTGCGAAACGTTTGCGACCGAATCTTTCGGAAGGCCGGAATCGGTTGCAGGGATCAGAACGTTACCAGGAGCATCGGCGAGGCGAAGATTAGAGGTGAGGACAACGGCGACGATCGTTCGAATACGACTTCGGTTGAATGCATTTGATTGAATAATAATTACGGGCCGACGAAATCCAGGTTCCGAGGCGATCGGTTCGGGGAGCTGCGCCCACCATACCGTGCCTCGCTCCATCACCACTCCTCGGAAGGTAGTGATTTCATCTCAGCTGCAACGAACCCCGGCGCAAGAGAGGAATCTTCCTCTTCATAAATATGGTCGAGGCGCTCCGTCACCTTTCGGCTCTGATGCCGTAATAGGAATTCAGTGATCGCCGTTGCGTACAGTTGGCTCCTGGATACGCCAAGGCGCTTCGCCAAGGAGTCGGCGGAACGAAAAACCTTGTCCGGTATCGATATGGCAGTTTTCATACTTGCAGTATAACCATCGTCATACTATCTGTCAAGTCAGCCTAACGCTCAGGCTAAGCTGCGGGCCGAGGGTGCGCAGCTTGCCCACCGCAATCACACGCTGCAAGCAGCGTGACCGAAGGAGCCGCCAGCTTCAGCCTGTAGTTAGGTGGCATTTAATAGATCCAAAAATGTTTTTCATAGAAAGGTTTTAAATAGGGAGACATTAAAACCAAAAAAACCAAAACGGGCATAAATGATACTATGTGCAGTAATATTCTGGGCACATAAAATACACTTGGTTCATTTATTATACTTTGAACATATTCAGACTTTAATAACATTGCAATTATTAATACGCTGACTACGTATGAAGTTCCTAAAAACACTACTGTTACGAACCAACCATAAAAAGTTTTAGGAATATACCCACTAATAACAAACAACATACCCACAGATAATATGTTTTCTAATAAACGACTTTCTTTTCCTTTTGTCATATTAGATTTTGCCTCTTCATCTCACGCCGCCCGCCTCGCCAGCGAAAACGGAAACCAAGGCGGGTCATGAGGTCCAAAACCTACTGCCCACTCCGCGGTGCAAGTACACTCCGCGGAATGCCCCGATAACAATTTCCCACTCGGCATTCCGCGTCAACCACAAAAATCCAGACCGCGTCACCAAAGGACCACAGGCATCAGACACCCACCACGACGCGGTTTCCAATGCGTTGAAGCAAACCCTCCTCGGCGGCGACAGCCAGAAAGGTTTTTCGTAAAAAAGGGTTTCATCAAATAGATCTTCATCAACAGTTTTTTGTCCACCTAACGCCCAGGCTAAGCTGCGGGCCGAGGGCACGCAGCTTGCCAACCGCAATCACACGCTGCAAGCGGCGTGAACGAAGGAGCCGTCAGCTTCAGCCTGTAGTTAGACGGTATCATTTAACAGTTTCTATTGAGTTTATTAGTTCCAATACATAGTCCATCGGCTCTACTACAGCGTATCCAGAATTAGTTAGAGTTAAATTTGCGTAATTGTTCGTTTCATTTTTCCAATATTCAGCAGCCGGAATGAATTCAGTAACAACACCTATCGCATTAAAATGCTTTTCTAAACCATCTTCTTCAATTTCCAAAACCGGCCCACCGCTATTACCATGGTATACTGGGCAATCTATTATAATTGTCCTCTTAGTGTTATTCTTTCCAGCAATTATTCCGACGCGAAGTAGAGGCTTCTCATAATCTATCTGAGGAATTTGTTTCAAGCCTATAGAAGATGGATATCCAAATATAATAATTTCATTGGCAGTAAGGACGGCGTCATATTTCTTTATGCCTTTAAGTCCGACACCGACCATGCCTGATTTCGGAACTGATATTAACTTAATTCCTGGCGTTAGGTTAGTACGGACCGTATTATCAACATTTGATCGAACCCCTATTTTCAGGACCGTAACATCATGTGAGGAATGATAGAGCAGATTTCGAGAAGACAGTAACGTCTTTAGGTTCAAGGATAAAATAAGACGACCTTGGTCATTCGGATCCTTACCGTAAGATCGACATTCTCCTGTATCTGATATTAATCGATTAGTCTTTTTATCAAAAAATATGTGGCTTGCAGTTACAAGATACGATGCATTGTCAGTATTTACAAAAAATCCAGATCCCGAATTTCCAGTAGGCAAAATAATATGAACGGGATAACCAAGATTATCGTCAGGGATTTTCCTGCCTCCTATGGCCTTATCGCAAACAAATAAACAAATAAACGTTGATAGCGTCACCAGTGCATGTATCCTGTTTCTTGTCATAGACTCTTATATTCTCCTTGATATCCGTCTAACGCCCAGGCTAAGCTGCGGGCCGAGGGCGCGCAGCTTGCCGACGGCGAACAAAACCTGCAAGCAGCGTGAACGATGGAGCCGCCAACTTCAGCCTGTAGTTAGGTTCCCTCCTAAATTATGAAAAACCATTTCATTACTTTCATTACGAAATCAAAAAATTTGTCTTTAAATATGAAACCAAGAATACCAAATGCAATAATTATATAAATTATATAACTCCACATATTAGTTGATATTTCCCACGGAGACATTTCAGCGACTATTAAACCTATAATAAATATAGCTAATAATATTCCAAATATTAGTGCTCCTAATCTATATTTTAACTCCTTATCAACTATTGAATTTGGCTCTATCTTATTTGGATTAGGCTGAATATACCCAGGCGTATTTAATACTGAATCGTTTTTCTCATTTTTAATTATATTAAATTCGTCATCGTAAATATCCAAACCACAACTAACACAACGAACCTCATAATCCCTATTGATACCACCGCATGTGCATTTCCAACTCATTTTCTCTAAATCCCCAGGAGGTGAACCTAACGCCCAGGCTAAGCTGCGGGCCGAGGGCACGCAGCTTGCCCACCGCATCCAAACGCTGCAAGCAGCGTGTCCGATGGAGCCGCCAGCTTCAGCCTGTAGTTGGGCAGCGTCAACCAGCTGCCTCGGCAATCACTTTCGCCAAGTCTTTTTCAGAAGCTCCTAAGGTCAAAAGAGATCTCACCAATAGATCCAAGGAAACAGAAGGGTCACCCGCCTCCATTTTTGCCACTCGAGACTGGCTTGAACTCATAAGACTTGCCAGCTGCTCCTGGGTGAGCTTCTTCCGAATCCTGCGCCGCTTCAGGTGCTCGCTCAACGCCAGCTTCAAATCGATGTAGCGAGCTTCCTCGGCAGATAGCTCCAGAAACTCTTCTGCGGTTCCCACCTTCCAACCCTTGGCTTCCAGACGTTTCCTCTTGCTCTTATCCATCATGGGTGCGCCCTCTGTTTATGACTCGTAGTTTCTCAATCGTTTCTTGCACACCTCGATCACCGGAATTGGCGTGCGATTTGTCTTTTTGCTGAACACCTCCAAAATCACCACGGCATCTGGATCTACTCGGTACACGATTCGCCAAATGACATCTTCATCCACAATTCGAAGCTCATGACAGCGTGGCCCGATGGATGGCATGGGCCGCGATTGCGGCATCGACAAACTTTTTCCCCGCTGTAGCAACCGAAGCAGATATCCGGTCTCCTGCCGCGCCTCACGTGAAAACGGAGGCGTTTTCACCTCCCCATGCAGCCACACCAAAGGTTTTTCCTTCGGGCTCACCTGTTGCCATCCTATGTCATATTTGACATATAGTCAAGAGGTCGCGAAAACATCACCCTCTTGAAAATATTGTCGTGACGTCTGCCCAACTTAAATTAGGTTGTTACCAGTCCGTTGTAATCCGAAAGGAATACACCCTGAATACGAGTTCTATTTAATTCAGGAGCGATTTCTGAAAGATGGGGATTGCTTTTAAACCGCCCTGTTCGGACGGAGTGGTGATTGGACGGAGTGAGGATAGGCTGTGAGGAAGCGGGTTTTGCTGGGCGGCGATGGGCTGTGGGGGGACTTACCGCAAAAAGTCCATCGGGCTTCGTACGCAGCGCCCGCCGCGGTTCAGGACGTGGGTGTATATCATCGTGGTACTGACGTCCCGGTGCCCCAGCAGCTCCTGTATCGTCCGGATGTCGTATCCCTCTTCGAGGAGGTGGGTGGCAAACGAGTGCCGGAAGGTGTGGCAGGTGACGATTTTCTTCACGTCGGCCCGGTTGGCGGCATCCTTTACCGCGCGCTGGAGGACGGACTCGTCGAGGTGATGGCGGTACAGGCGTCCGCTTTCGGGGTCCCGGTACTGTCGATGCGCAGGAAAGACCCATTGCCATCCCCAGGAATGGTCGGCGTTGACATACTTTTTCCCCAGCGCTTTCGGAAGCGTAACGTATCCGCCCCCTTTCTTCAAATCCTTTTCATGACGGGCGCGGACATCCTCGATGTGCAGTTTGAGACGCGCATCGACCGCTGCCGGAAGCATCGTGACGCGGTCCTTGTTTCCCTTCCCTCCGCGGACGGTGATCTGCCGATACCCGAAATCGATGTCCTTGATCCGCAGCTCCAGGCACTCGAGCAGGCGCAGGCCGGCGCCGTACAGCAGCATGGCGGCGATAAGGTTTGTCCCGTACAAGTGGCAGAAGACGGCCGAGACCTCATCTCGCGTGAGCACCACGGGCAGACGCTTCGGCCGCTTGGCCCGCACCACTCCGTCGATCCATTCGAGACGGATGCCCAGCACTTCCTTGTAAAGGAATAACAGGGCGCTGAAGGCCTGGTTCTGCGTGGAGGCCGAGACGTCCTTGTCGACGGCCAGGTGGGAAAGGAACCGCTCGACCTCTTCCTTTCCCATCTCAAGCGGGTCGCGGTTTCCGTGAAAACGCAGGAAGCGGCCGACCCAGTCCGCGTAGGCGTCTTCGGTTCGGCCGCTGTAGTGTCTTTTCCGGACCTCCTCGCGCAAGCGGCCGATTAGGTCGATGCCGGTCGATATCGTTGTGCGAGCGATCTGCGACTCCGGGAAACTGTGTTCCACGGTGATCCGCGGACCTGACGCGTCGCCCTGCTGAGAAGGTCCGGTGACTTTGGTTCCGCTCATGTCCTCCTCCATATGCAACATGGAGACCGGCAGACAGGGATCTACACGAAATGGCACGCTGCGAACCGCCCCGGGGCGGCTTCGCGCAGGAGCGGACAGACTTCCGAGCATATCTTCTGCGCCATGAAGCAGCGGGTGTGGAATCGGCACCCCGGCGGCGGGGCGATCGGGCTGGGGATCTCGCCGGAAAGGACGATGTGCTCCGAAGGCGCGTCTCCCAGCATCGGGACTGCCGAAAGCAGGCTGCGGGTGTACGGATGGAGCGGCTTGTGGAACAGCTCCGCGGCCGGTCCCAGCTCCATGATCTTCCCCAGGTACATCACCGCCACGTCGTCGCTCACGTGACGGATGACCCGCAGGTCGTGGGAGACGAACAGGTAGGCCATCCCGTACTCGTCCTGGAGGTCCTTGAGGAGGTTGAGGATCTGCGCCTGCACCGAGACGTCGAGCGCCGAGACCGGCTCGTCGGCAACCACGAGCTTGGGAGAAAGCGCGATCGCCCGGGCGATGCCGATCCGCTGGCGCTGGCCGCCGGAGAACTCGTGGGGGTATTTCTCCCCCGCCTCGGCCGAGAGCCCCACCCGCTCCAGCAGCTTCGATGCCCGCTCCCGGAGATCGGCCCCCTTCGCCAGCCCGTGGACCAGCCACCCTTCCCCCACAATGTCGCGCACCTTCATCCGCGGGTTGAGGGAGGAGTACGGGTCCTGGAAGATGATCTGCATCTGGCGGCGTGTTACCCGCAGCGCCTCGCCGTCGAGCTTCGCGATGTCCTTCCCGTCGAAGCGGATCGAACCCGAGTCCGGATCGAGCAGACGGATCGCCAGCCGGCCGAGCGTGGTCTTCCCGCATCCCGACTCGCCCACCAGCCCCAATGTCTTCCCCGGAGCGACGGATACGGAGACGCCGTCGACGGCATGAACGCGCAGCTCCTCGGCCGAGAAGAACGACTTGCGCACGGGGAACGTCTTGTAGACGTTGGCAAGCGACAGGAGCGCGCCGTTCGTATCCGGCCGATAAAGGGCGTCGCTCATCGCGCAACCCCTCCATTCGCCTTCCCTCCGCTCGCCTCCGCTCCGCTCGCCTCTCCTCCGCTTGTCTTCCCTCCCCTTGCTGCGCGCTGGTAGTGGCACGCCGCCAGGTGCCCCGGGGCGTACTCGATCAGCGGCGGGTCCTCGCGGTCGCACACCGCCAGGGTGTCGGCGGAATCCTGCCCGGAGCGGAACCGCTCGAGCGCGGCGCGGCGGAAGGGGCAGCGGTCCGCGAAGGGGCAGCCCGGAGGGACGGTGGTCAGATCGGGCACGGTCCCCGGGATCGACGGCAGCCGCTTCACGCCGCGGTTCTTCCCCGGCAGGGAGGCGAGCAGCCCCTGCGTGTACGGGTGGACCGGGTCGGCGAACAGCTCCTTAGTGGGCGAGATCTCCACGATCCGCCCCAGGTACATGATCGCGGTCCGGTCGGCGAAGTCGTGCACCACCCCCAGGTCGTGCGTGATGAGCAGGGTCGCCACGCGTTCCTGCGCCCGCATCTCCTGCAGCAGCGCCATGATCTGCGCCTGGATCGTCACATCGAGCGCCGTCGTGGGCTCGTCGGCGATCACCAGCGACGGGGAGAGCGCCAGCGCCATCGCGATCATCGCCCGCTGCCGCATCCCGCCGCTCATCTGGTGCGGGTACTCCCGCGCCCGCCGTTCCGGGTCGGGCATCCGCACCTTCCGCAGCCACTCGACCGCCCGCGCCGCCGCCTCCTTCTTCCCGCAGACGCCGTGCGCCGTGAAGACCTCCGCGACCTGGTCGCCCACCGTCAGCACCGGGTTCAGCGAGCTCATCGGCTCCTGGAAGATCATCGAGATCGCCTTCCCGCGCACGTCGCACATCCGCTTCTCCGGCAGGGCGAGCAGGTTCTCGCCGCGCAGCAGGACCTCGCCGCCCTCCACTATGGCGGGAGGGGATGCCAGGAGCCGCAGGATCGAGAGCGCCGTGACCGTCTTGCCGCAGCCCGACTCGCCGACCAGCCCCACCGTCTCCCCGGGGGCGACCTCGAAGGAGACGCCGAACAGCGCCCGCACCGTCCCCTTCTCCGTCTCGAAGGAGACGCGCAGCTTCCGCACCTCGAGCAGCTTCTCGGCCATGCCGCCTTACCGACCTTTCAGCCGGGGGTCCACGGCGTCGCGGATCCCTTCGCCCAGCAGGTTGTACGCCAGCACGGTCAGGAAGATCGCCAGCCCGGGGAAGAGGGAAAGCCACCAGGCGAACTCGATGTAGTCCTTCCCTGCGGCGAGGATGTTGCCCCACGACGGCGTCGGCGGCTGGACGCCGATCCCGAGGAACGAGAGCCCCGACTCGACCAGTATCGCCCCGGCCACACCCAGCGTGGCGGCCACGAGGATCGGGGCCAGCGTGTTCGGCAGGACGTGGCGGAACATGATCCGCGCGGTCCCCGCCCCCTGCGCCCGGGCCGCCGCCACGAAGTCGCGCTCTTTCAGGGAGAGCGTCTCGGCGCGCACCAGGCGCGCCACCCCCATCCAGCCGGTCACGCCGATTATGATCATGATGTTCCAGATCGATGGGCCGATGAAGGCGATGACCGCCAGGATCAGGAAGAAGGTGGGGAAGCACAGCATGATGTCGACGAAGCGCATCAGCACGGAATCGACCCGCCCTCCGTAATACCCTGACAGCAGCCCGATGACGAGCCCGATGCCGATGGCGATGCTCTCCGCCACGAAGCCGACCGAAAGGGAGATCCGCGCCCCGTGGATCATCCGCGCGAGCACGTCCCGCCCGAGGTCGTCGGTCCCCAGCGGGTGCGCCCCGGACGGCGGGTCGAGGATCTTCAGGATGTCGACCCGGTTCGGGTCGAGGCCGGTGAAGACCACGGGGAACAGCGCCAGGAGAACGAAGAACAGGACGACCGCCCCGCCTGCGACCGCGAGCGGGTTGCGGGATAGCCGCCGCAGCGTTTCCAGGAAGATGGAGTGCCCCGTCATCCCGCGCGCTCCGTCTTGATCCGCGGATCCGCCATCGCGTACCCCACGTCGGCCAGGATGTTGCCGAGGAGCGTCAGGAACGCGCCGATGGTGAGCATCCCCATGACCAGGGGATAGTCGCGCGACATCACCCCCTGGAAGAAGAGCTGCCCCATGCCGGGGATCGCGAAGATCGTCTCGAAGATCACCGCCCCGCCCAGCAGCTCCGGCACCGACAGGCCGAGGATCGTGATCACCGGCAGCAGCGCGTTGCGCACGGCGTGGCGGAACACGACCTTCCGCTCGGGGAGCCCCTTGGCGCGCGCGGTGGCCACGTAGTCCTGCCGGATCACCTCGAGCATGTTCGACCGCATGTAGCGGGAGATTCCCGCCAGCCCGGTGAAGCCCGCGATGAAGACCGGAAGGACGAGATGCCGCGCCCGGTCCAGGAGCCGGCCCGCCAGGGTGAGGGAGTCGTGCTCCATCGACACGAGCCCCGAGATCGGCAGCCAGCCGAGCTTGACGCCGAACAGGATCATCAGCAGCAGGGCGAGCCAGTACGAGGGGATGGCGAACCCTGTGAACACGGTGACCGTCGTGACCCGGTCGAAGACGGAGCCCTTGCGCACGGCCGAATAGATCCCCAGCGGCACCGCGACGAGGAAAATCAGCGTCATCGAAAGGATGTTGATGCCCAGGGTCACCGGGATCCGCTCCCGGATCTTGTCCCACACCTTGCGGCCGTCGGGGGAGAAGCTGTCGCCGAAGTCGAGGACCGCCATCTTCTTGAGCCACCGGCCATACTGGATATACAGCGGCTGGTCGAGTCCGTAATACGCCTTGAGCCGTTCCCGGTATTCCGCGGTGGCTTTTGGATTGAGGTCGGCGGAGATTCCGATGGGCCCGCCCGGGGCCATGTTGATCACGCCGAATGTGATCAGGCTGATCCCGATCAGGAGCGGGACGGAGATCAGGACCCTGCGGACGAGATAGCGGAGCATCGCTCTCCTATTGCTGGAACGTGGTGTACCTCTGCTCCCCCTTCGGGACGTACCACTTGATGAAATTGTACGTGATCCCCGCGGGCGCGGGAACGATCCCGCGGATCCGCTTGTGGACGGCGGGCAGCGCGTCCGGGTAGTAGAGGAAGACGATCGGCTGCTCCTCCGCGAGGATCTCCTGGATCCGGAAGTACGCCTTCTTCCGCTTCTCGACGTCGAAGGTGCGTCGCCCCTCCTCCAGGAGCCGGTCGACTTCGGCATTGGCGTAGCCGATGTGGTTCAGCTCGTCGGGTCCGGTCTTGGACGAATGCCAGATGTCGTACTGGTCCGGATCGGGGGTGATGGTCCAGCCGAGGATCAGTGCGTCGAACTTGCGCTTCTTCACGAACTCGTTGATGAAGGCCGCCCACTCCACGGTGCGGATCCCCATCTTGATCCCGACCGCGTCGAGGTTCTGCTGGAGGATGGCCGCGGTCTGCTCGCGCCCCTTGTTCCCCGCGTTCGTCAGCACCTCGAACTCGAACCGGCGCCCGTCCTTCACCAGGATGCCGTCCTTGTCCTTCTCCTTCCATCCCGCCTCGACCAGCAGCGCCTTCGCTTCCTCCGGGTCGTACGGATACCGCTTCACATTCGGGTTGTGCGCCCACGTCCCGGGCTTGTAGGGGCCGGTCGCCTCCTGCCCCAGTCCGAGCAGGACGCCGTCGATGACCTGCTGCTTGTTGGCCGCATGGGCGATCGCCTGCCGGACCCGGCGGTCCTTGAAGAAGGGATGGCCCAGCCGGAATCCGAGGTACGTGTACGCGGAGGCTAGGTAGCGGTACTTGGTGAACGACTTGCGGAACTCCTTGGTGTCGGTCTGGCGCTTGTACTGGAGCGGTGTCAGGTTCATCAGGTCGAGCCCGCCCGACTTGAGCTCGAGGAACATCGTCGCGAGGTCCGGGATGACGCGCGTGACCACGCGGGAGATGTACGGCCTCCCCTCGTAGTAATCGGGATAGACGTCGAAGACGGTCTTCTCGGCCGTCTTCCATTCCGTGAAGCGGTACGGGCCGGTCCCGACCGGCCTCTTGTTCAGCGGGCTCTTCGAGATATCGGGATACGCCTCCAGCAGATGCTTCGGCAGGATGTGCATCCCCCACGAGGCCAGGGCGGGGGCGAAGGGACGCTCGTACTCCGCGACGAAGGTGTGCGGGTCGGGGGCGTAGGCGCGCGTCACCTGCTTGAAGTCCTCGCCGTACGCGGTGGGCGTCTTCGGGTCGACCATCTTCCGGTAGGTGAACAGGACGTCTTCCGAGGTGAAGGGCGCGCCGTCCTGCCACTTTACGCCCTTGCGCAGGCGGAAGGTGATTTTCCTCCCGTCGGGGGAAACCTCCCACGATTCGGCCAGGTCGCCTTCCAGCTTCAGATCCTTGTCGTACCGGACCAGCCCGTTGAAGACGTAACCCGCCGCCCCGTGCGACGCGGAGTCCGAGGTGACGGCGGCGAGGAAGCCGCTGATGTCGGCGATGCTTCCTTCCACGAGGGCGTCGCCGTACGCGGGGACGTCGGACGTCGCCCCCGCCTCGGGTCTTTCCTTTCCGCGGTCGCACGCCGCGGCCAGCGCGAAGAGGACCAATGCGAGCGGGACGAGGCGCGGGAACGGGCGGCGGCTCATTCGGGATCCCTCCGCAGCGAGATGGTCAAACCGCGGGACGCCGCCTCGATCCGGGCGGGCGGGGCCGCGGAATCCCTCCCGGGATACTCCACCGCCGCCTCGACGCCTCCGAGGCGGTACTTGGCCCGGGCGAGGAACCGGCGGCCGGGGTCGGAATACAGCGTCTGCCGCTCGTCGGAGAGCACCCAGCCTCCGTCCTCTCCCCGCGTCGTCTCTCCTCCGGTAACAGGGTACCCCGGCGCGCCGGAGAGGATCCGCCCCAGCGACACGGGGCCCGCCGCGACTTTCCGCGCCTTCCAGTTTCCCGCGAGCTCCGCCATCGGGCCGCGGGAGAGCTCCAGCGTCCGGCCGTTGTTTGCGAGAAACGCCACCGCCCCGCCGGCGGGATCGTACAGCCCGAGCAGTTCCGCCGCCTCGGAAGGCGCGTTCACGCCGGCGATGAAGGGCATGGCGTCCCGCCCGGAGGAGCGGGCGACGCCGGAAAACGACGCCTTGACCGGGAACGCCGCCGCCTCCGTCATGCGGGCGAAGAAGCGGGCCGCCTGCTCCCCCTCGGGCCCCGTCAGGAGCGGGCGCGCCGGAGCGCAAGCGGCAAGGAAGGCGAGCGCCGCCAGCAGCGGCGCGAAAAGGAGGCGCGGGCCCCTTCCGCTCACTTCCCCGTAGACCGCGCGTTGCGGATTTTCTTCAGCTTCGCCGCGACCTCGTCCTTCTTCTCGTGCCCCTTGGCGATGGCCTTCTCGTACTGGGCGGCCGCGTCTTCCGTCTTCCCCTGCGCGGCGAGGACGTCCCCCAGGTGCTCGATGACGACGGGATCGTCCGGGATGAACGAGAGCGCCCGCCGCAGCGTCTCCTCGGCCCGCGG
Source organism: Thermodesulfobacteriota bacterium (assembly GCA_040758155.1). NCBI lineage: Bacteria > Pseudomonadati > Thermodesulfobacteriota > Thermodesulfobacteriota bacterium. The sequence goes on along the minus strand of JBFLWB010000073.1, from coordinate 6,703 downwards.
GTAATCGCCCTTGCGGTAGTAGACCCACGCGAGGCTGTCGATGAAGAAGCCGTCGTCGGGGCGCACCTCCATCGCCCGCAGGATGAGCTTCTCCGCCTCGTCCAGCCGGATGTTCCGGTCGGCGTACGTGTAGCCGAGATAGTTCAGGGCGGTGGCGTGCTTCGGGTTGATTGCGATCACCTTCTCCATCGCGGCGATCACGTTGTCCAGCCGCCCTCCCATCTTGTCCTGGACCACCCCGAGGGAGAACCAGGCCCCCTCGTTGTCGGGCGCCTTCGCGGTCGCCTCGCCGAGGACGGCCAGCGCGTCTTCGTACCGTTTCTCCTCCTCCAGCAGGTTGCCGTGCAGCACCATCAGGTCGACGTCCTCCGGGAACCTCGTCCGCAGATTCCGGACGGTCTCGATCGCCTCGCCGCCCTTCTTCTGCCGGGAGAGGAGCATCGCGAGGCGAAGCTGCGCGTCGCGGTACAGCGCGACGTCCTCCGGCACTTTGCGGAACGCCTGCTCGGCTTCCTCGAGCGCTCCCTTCTCGACGTACGCGGCCCCCAGGAAGAACCGGGCCTGCGGATTCCCCGGCTCCTCCTTCAGGACGAAGGAGAACTCGTTGATCGCCGCGTCGAACTGGTCGCGCTCGAGGTATAAAAGACCCAGCTTCGTCCGCACTTCCGTGCTGGTGGGGGCGAACTTCTTCAGCTCCTCGTACTGCCCCACCGCCTGGTCGATCTTCTTCTCCCGGACGAGCAGCCGGCCGAGCCGCTCGCGGACCTGCGCGTTCCCCGGGGAGACGTGCAGCGCCATCCGGTACCGCTTCTCCGCCTCATCGTTCCGGTCGAGGATCTCCAGGATGGTGCCCGAGTCCACCAGCGCCGGCTCGAAGCCGGGGGCGGTCTCGAGCGCCTTGTCGAAATCGGCCAGCGCCGGCTCGTACTTCTTCTGCGCCGCGCGGATCCGCCCGCGGTAGTAGAGGCCCAGGTGCGAGCCGGGGTCCTTCGCGAGCAGCCGGGTCAGAACTTCCTCCGCCTTCCCGGCCTGGTCCATCTCGGCGTGGAGCGTGGCCAGGTGGAGGTACGCCTCCTCGTTCTCCGGGTCTTCCTTCAGCACCCGTTCGTATTCCTGGAGCGCCTTGTCGCGCTCGCCCGAAGCGGCGAGGATCCCCCCCATCAGGTAACGCGACCGCGTGTGGCCCGGATCCGTCTCCAGCGCCTTCGCCAGCGCCTCCCGGGCGTCCTGCAGCCGCCCCTTCTGCACGTGGATCCTTGCGATCTCATAAAGGATTTCGGAGTTGTCCCCGGCGGATTTCAGCGCCCTCTGGTACCATTTCAGCGCCGCGTCCAGGTTGCCTGCCCGGGATTCGAGGTGCCCGGAGAGGAACTCGGCGTAGGAGCGGCCCACGCCGGCCTGCGCCCTCGACACGATGCGCCCGCCGGCCGCCTCCCCCTGGATCCCGAAAAGAAAGAGGGCCAACGCCCCCGCCACCGCAAAGGTTTTCATCCGTACCCCCGGAATAATTGCAGGAAAAGTTATTATACACTAAGCGGATATCCCTCAGGAGGAGACCCCTTGGCCGCCGCCCGGACGCTCATCGATCTGCCCGTCGAAAGGATTCTTTTTGCCCTTCTTTCCCGAGGGGGGGAGTACGCCGAGCTGTTCCGCGAGGAGGTCCGTTCCCTCTCTATCCTCCTCGAGGACGGGCGCGTCGAGCGGGTGGTCTCCGGGACCGATGCGGGAACCGGCATCCGGCTCCTTTTCCGGGAGAAGACCTATTACGCCTACACGAATGAGCTTTCCGGGGACGCCCTGCTCTCCCTTGCGACCGACCTTTCACGGTACGCGGAAGGCGGCGGCGCGCCCGTCGATCTCCCCTCCGGCCCCCGGGCAGTGGAAGGCCCGTCCGTCGTCCGCATCCCTCCCGCCTCGCGCGGGATCGCGGAGAAGGTGGCGATGGTGCGGGAGATCGACCGGATCGCGCGCGGCGTCTCCGGGGAAGTCCGGCAGCTCCGCGCGACCTACGGGGAATCGCAGCGGCGCATCGAGATCGCCGCGCATCCCGGGATTTACGTCGCCGAGGACCAGACATACGGCGTCCTCGGGGTCCAGAGCGTGGCGGGCGACGCATCGGGGCTGACGATGGGGTACGAATCCGCCGGCGGGACCTGCGGGCTGGAGTTCCTCGAAGACGGCGTCCCGGAGGCGCTGGCCCGCAAGTCCGCGGGCAGGGCGGTCCGGGCGCTACGCGCCATGAAGCTCCCCGGCGGGCGGATGCCGGTGGTCGTCTCCTCCGAGGCGGGCGGCACGATGGTGCACGAGGCGATCGGGCACGGACTCGAGGCGGACCTCGCCCTTCGGGGGATGTCGGTCTACAAGGACCGGCTGGGGCAGCGGATCGCGAGCCCGCTGATCTCCATCGCGGACGACGCGACGCTCCCGGGCAAGCGCGGCTCCTTCGGCATCGACGACGAGGGGACTCCCGGGCAGAAGACGCTCGTCGTCGAGAACGGGATCCTCAAGGGGTTCCTGCACGACCGGCTCTCGGCGATGCGGGAGGGCGTCCCGCCGACCGGGAACGGCCGCCGCGAGTCGTACCGCCGGAAGCCGATCCCCCGGATGACGAACACCGTCATCCTTCCGGGCGCCACCCCTCCGGAAGAGGTGCTCTCCGGCGTCGACCGGGGGCTGCTCGTCGTGAAGATGGGGGGCGGGCAGGTGAACACCGTCACCGGCGACTTCATGTTCGAGGTCGCGGAAGGGTACCGGATCGAGGGCGGGAAGCGCGGGGAGCCGGTTCGCGGGGCGACGATCACCGGCAACGGCCCCGAGGTGCTCTCGACGATCGACCGGGTCGGGTCGGACCTGGGCTTCGGGATCGGCACCTGCGGCAAGGAGGGCCAGGGGGTCCCCGTCGGGGACGCCCAGCCGACCCTCTCCATCGGCCCCCCGTACATCACCGTGGGGTAATCGCTGGACCGCTGGCCCGCGGGGCGATCAGGCCGGCCCGGGGCCTCCGCTTATGACGGGGCGGGAGAACTCCTCGGCGTGGATCGCCTCCGCCTCGGCCCTTCCCTTGTCGATCGCATCGAAGTCGTCGAGCAGCACCGAGACGATCCGGGGATCGAGCGAGCCCCTCGTGGAGAACTCCTTGAGGATCCTCACTCCCGTCCCCCGGTCCACCCCTTTCCGGTAGGGGCGGTTTTCCATGAGCGCGGTGAACACGTCCGCCACCGCCACGATCCGCGAGCCGAGGGAAAGCGCCTCCCCCTTGTGATGGAACGGATAGCCGTGGCCGTCCATCCGCTCGTGGTGGAACGACGCCCACTCCGTGATCTCCTCGAAGCCGCCGATGTTGCCCAGGATCTGGTGCGTGTGGTAGGCGTGCCCCCGGATCACGTCGAACTCCGGCGACGAGAGCTTCCCGTCCTTCTCGAGGATGGCGTTGGGGACGGATACCTTCCCCATGTCGTGCAGGTGCCCGGCGATCCGGAGCAGCCGGCACTCGCGCTCCTCGAAGTAGAGCCGCCGGGCGAGCAGGTCGGCCGAGGCGGCTACCCCGCTGGAGTGGGTGGCGGTGTACGAGCTGCGGTAATCGACGACGCGGGAGAGGATCCGGCCTGCCTGCTCCAGCCCGTCGATCTTGAGGATGACGCGCGGCCACTCCATGATCCCCGACACGATCGCGCCGACCCGCGGGGACACGGCGTCCAGCCAGAACGACTCGACCCTCGAAAGGTCCATGAAGACGTCCACCAGGTCCGGATGGAACCAATCCCCCTTCAAGCGCTGCACGGCGGCGACGATCTCCGGGACCTGGCCCAGGACGCCCACGTCGCGGCGGATCATCCGCTCCACCGTGTCGGCCAGGTGGATGGCGTTGGCGGAAACGCGGACGGTCTCCGGAACGCCCTCCCAGTTGTCCGGCGAGGTCCAGGGCTTGTGGTGATGGAGCACGATCGCGGAGGCGGTCCGGAACGGGTCGAACCGTGCGAGCAGGTCCGCGCCCAGATGCATGTGATGCTCGAGGTCCTCGACGTCCCCCTTCATCAGGTCGATCCGGTCTTCCACCGAAAGGATGCCGATGTCGTGGAGCGCGGCGGCGTAGAGGAGGTCGGTCTGCTCCTCGAGGGAGCGTTTCGCGGGCATGGTGAGCTGCAGGGCCATGTATGCCGTGCGCACCTGGTGGTCGACGGCGATGAGATGCACCAGGTCGATGGCGTCGGACAGCGACAGCACCATGTTCTGCAGGAGGACGACGGGATCCTTGATCAACGGAGCGCACCTTTCCGGGGAATGACCGTGCACCGGCTACAGTTTATCGCGAACCCGCCGGCGGCGCGAACACTCCTGCGGCGCGAACACTCCTTGCCTCCCCCCGGTTTTCCGTTAAACTGTCCGGGCGATGGTCACCCGAATCCTCGAAGCGCTCGCCGGATTCATCATCTACGTGATTTCCGGGCTCGGCCTCCCCGGGATCGTCCTGCTGATGGCGATCGAGTCCGCCTGCATCCCGCTGCCGTCGGAGATCATCATGCCGTTTTCCGGCTACCTCGTTTACAAGGGGGAGCACACGCTCTGGGGAGTGGCGCTGGCGGGCGCCTTCGGGTGCGTGGTCGGCTCGATCCCCGCGTACTATCTCGGCATGTACGGGGGGCGGCCGCTGATCGAGAAGTACGGGAAATACATCCTGATGTCGCACCACGACCTCGACCTGGCCGACCGGTGGTTCAAGCGCCACGGCGAGGCGACGGTCTTCATCGCCCGGCTGCTTCCCGTCATCCGGACCTTCATCGCCTTTCCCGCCGGCGTGGCCCGCATGGACATGACGCGCTTCATCGCCTACACCTTCGCGGGGTCGCTGCCGTGGTGCTACGGGCTGGCGTACATCGGGATGAAGCTGGGCGAGAACTGGCCGACGCTGCGCGGATATTTCCACAAGTTCGACCTGCTGATCGGCGCGGTCATCGTCGCCGGGATCGTCTGGTACGTCCGGCGGCACCTGAAGAACCGGGTCGCCTGAGCGGCTTTGTGCCGCCTCCTCCCGGCCTGCCGTCTCAGTCCTTTTCCGTGGGCTCGTCCTTCAGCAGACGCATGATCCGGAACGATTCGGCGTACTTCGGCCTGCGGGCCCGCCCCTTCCCCTTGGCGAGACCCCTCTCCACGACCGCGAAGCGGCCGTCCCCCCGCGCCCACTCGTAGATCATCGGGGCGATGTCGCGCTCCCCGAGCTGGCTTTCATGCGCCTTGAGCGAATCGATCTTCCGGTCGATCGTCTTCCCGATGTCGATCCAGGTGTCGGGGTGGAGCGTGGAGCTCACGTAGACGGCGTGGACCTTGTGGGCCTTCCCCAGCCCGGGCCAGAGAAGCTCCATCTCGGAGCCGGGGAACACCGCCTCCAGCGCGACCTTGCCCGCGACGATGTGGTCCGGATGGTTGATGTACTGGTTCCCGAAGAACAGCGACTGCGGGTCGCCGCAGAGGACCACCTCCGGCCGGTGCCGCCGGATCTGCCGGATCAGCTCCTTGCGGAGCGCCATGGTGGGCTCCAGCTCGCAGTCGTGCTTCCCGAGGAAGACCACCCGTGATGCGCCAAGGATCCGCGCGGCCTCCCGCTCCTCGCGCTCCCGGACGCGCGCGAGGCTTTTCCGGGTGTAACGCGTGTCGTGCGTGCCCGAGTCTCCGCTGGTGATCAGCACGAAGGTGATGTCGCACCCCGCGTCCGCCCATTTCGCCACGGTGCCGGCGATCGTGAACTCGATGTCGTCCGGATGGGCGTAGATGGCCATCGCGGAGGCCGGCACATAATCGGAATCGAATCTGGTCAAGGAGTCCTCCGTTCTGTCGCCCCGTTCTCTGCGGTAAGATGTCTTAGCGGCCCGCGCGGATCCCGCCGGGGGAAAGGAAGCCGCACCGCTGGAAAACCGGTTCACGACGATCATCACCGGGGTGGAGAAGGCGCGCAAGGGGCTCGCCGCCTGCGTCGGGCTGTTCCTCCTCCTCGCGGCGGCCTGCTTCCCCTTCTCGGAGCGGGTTCTGGAGACGATGGTGGGCCTCCTCGGCAGGCAGCTCGTCTCCTACTCGCCGGACGAAGGGTTCATCGCCCTCGCTTCCCTGTCGATCTACATCGCGTTCGTCCTGACGCTCCCGTTCGCCGGGTACCTGCTGTGGCGCGTCACGATCGTCCCGCACGTCCCCTCGTGGAGCGGGTGGGGCCTCCCCGTCATCGTCGTGGCATCCCTCCTGTTCCTTGCCGGCGCGCTCCTCGGCTATTTCGTCATTCTTCCGGCAGGCATCGGCTTTCTGGTGGGATTCGAGTCGCAGGAGATAAGCGCCTTCATCTCCGCGAAGAAGTTCATCAATTTCTGCGGCGGCATGATCATCGCCCTCGGGCTCGCCTTCGAGACGCCGCTGCTTTCCTTTTTCCTCGCGCGCCTGGGATGGCTCAAGCCGGGCTTCTTCCTGAACCGCTGGCGGCACGCCCTGCTCTTCTGCACGGTCCTGGCGGCGATCATCACCCCCACCCCGGACATCTACAACATGATGCTGATGATGGGCCCCCTCATGGCCCTGTATTTCGTTTCCTTCCTGGTGGTGGCGGTGGCGGGGAAAAGGTAAAAAGCGAAGAACAGGGACGTTCCTTAGAACTTCCGTAAAAGTGGGACAGACCTGCAGGTCTGTCCCTGTTCTGCGGAAGTTCTAAGGAACGTCCCGGTTC